>JABGTH010000174.1 GCA_018647275.1 Paracoccaceae bacterium | reverse complement strand
TGGGTCAAAAATCAAGATCGGTGCGCCAGCTCTTTGGGATTACGCCCGCGCTAAGATATCTGCGTTCTTTAAGACTGCCGACTGATCAACGGTTGTGAATCTTGTCATGCATTTGCGTGATCATCTGGCTTGCAGTCTTTTCAAACAGACATGAGACCAAAGCGTGCACCAGCGCCGCTACTCCTGCCCCCAATAAACGCAGCGCGAAACCACCTGCAAACAGCAGGTACTCAAAACAGTTCCCATCGACGCTGCGCTGGTGATCCAAGAAAAAACGACCGAACATAATCCCTCTCCTAATATTTTGTTAAGATCTTTATCGTAAACATTTGTTTATCGTCGGTCCCAAAATGCGCGCATTCTGACCGTTGCGCTTGGATATTATCCCCACTCCCGACTATTGATGCCATATGGACAATAAGACGAACTAGACCGTGAAGTACTAAAGGTCTAACAAGCAGAGGCCACAATTTCGCTTGATCAGCTGGGCGGAACCATCGGTCTGCCGCGTAACGCTTGCTGGCGCCGCGCTATAGCAAAGGAAACACCAGGTGTTATTAAAAAGCGCGTGACGCTGTTTAACCCCACTAAGGTCGATCTTGGCCTGATGGTGTTTACACAGGTACGAACCGACAGCCACGATCCTAAATGGCAGCAAGATTTCTCAAACGCACAAACGCGATTTTGGGCATTCTAAGCGTCTATCGCATGACTGGGGATCTTGATTACCTAATCAGTGCGCGCGTGAGTGACATGGCTGATTATGACCGTCTATATAAACGCTTGATAACACGCCTCACCGTTGCAGGCATTGCCGGCAGTTTTGTAATGGAGGAAATTAAACACAGCACCGCTTTGACGCTTTGAGGTAGACGGCACCAAAGTGCTGGGCCACAGTACTTCAAATGCACCGAAAGGCCGTCAATGCAGTATCTAATCCTATTTGTCGCAGTTGTGATGGAAACTATCGGCACGACGGCCCTTCAATCCAGCCAGCAGTTCACACGTCTTTGGCCAACGCTCATAGCTATTGTTGCCTATATGGGGGCGTTCTATTTTTTAGGATTAACACTTAAATACATGCCGGTAGGGATTGTATACGCATTGTGGTCAGGCCTTGGGATAGTGACCATCACGATCATCGGCTTTGTGATCTTTGGGCAGCGTTTAGATGCAGCCGCTATTACTGGATTAACCCTCATTATTGCGGGCATTGTGGTCATTCAGATGTTTTCCAACACCACTAGCCACTAGGGATACGCATTTCCCCCTAGCTTTCTGCGCCGTGGCACGTTAAGCGCCCCCAAACGCACGAGAGGCTAGAAATATGGACATTCGCAATATCGCGATTATCGCACACGTTGACCACGGCAAAACGACGCTTGTTGACGAACTGTTGAAACAATCCGGTACGTACCGTGAAAACCAAGCGACGACTGAGCGCGCTATGGACAGCAATGACCTAGAGCGCGAGCGCGGCATTACTATTTTTGCCAAGCCGACCTCGGTTGAGTGGAAAGGCACCCGCATCAATATCGTTGATACGCCAGGCCACGCTGACTTTGGTGGCGAAGTAGAGCGTATTCTGTCCATGGTTGACGGTGTTGTTTTGTTGGTAGATGCGGCCGAGGGCCCAATGCCACAAACAAAATTTGTGACGTCCAAAGCATTGAAATTAGGCCTACGTCCAATCGTTGTTGTGAATAAAGTAGACAAATCAGACGCTGAGCCTGATCGCGCTTTGAACGAATGTTTCGATCTGTTCGCCAACTTGGACGCAACAGACGACCAACTTGACTTCCCAACAATGTATGCTTCTGGCCGCAATGGTTGGGCTGACATGGAGCTGGACGGCAAACGTGACGGGCTAGACGCATTATTTGACTTAATCCTTGAGCACGTACCATCCCCCGCGCAAATTACTGAAACAGACAAACCATTCACAATGCTTGCAACAACACTTGGTGGTGATCCGTTCTTAGGTCGCTTGCTTACAGGTCGAGTTGAGACAGGTACTTTGAAGGCCGGTCAAACAATAAAAGCAATGTCACGCGATGGCACATTGATTGAAAACTTCCGTTGCACAAAAATCTTGGGCTTCCGTGGCCTAGAACAAACTGCAATCGAAATAGCTGAAGCAGGCGATATCGTATCCATCGCGGGTATGACCAAAGCAACCGTTGCGGACACATTGGCAGATGCATCTGTAAATGATGCGATCGAAGCGCAGCCAATCGATCCACCAACCATTACCGTGACTTTTGGCATCAACGACTCCCCACTTGCGGGTCGTGACGGCAAAAAAGTTCAATCACGTGTCATCCGTGACCGCCTGATGAAAGAAGCAGAATCAAACGTTGCTGTTAAAATCAGCGACACACCGGGTGGTGACGCGTTTGAAGTTGCGGGTCGCGGCGAATTGCAGATGGGTGTTTTAATTGAAAATATGCGTCGCGAAGGCTTTGAACTTTCTATCTCGCGTCCACAGGTTTTGTTCCAAGAAATCGATGGCGTCCGTATGGAGCCAATCGAGGAAGCAACAATCGACGTTGATGACGAATACTCCGGCGCTGTGATCGAAAAGATCACTGGTGTGCGCAAAGGTGAATTGGTTGAGATGAAACCAGCCGGTGCAGGCAAAACCCGCATCGTGGCTCACGTACCATCACGTGGCCTTATTGGTTATCACGGCGAGTTCCTAACAGACACACGCGGTACTGGCGTTATGAACCGTGTGTTCCACGCATGGGCACCACACAAAGGTACTATCCCTGGCCGTCGTCAAGGCGTTCTGATCTCAATGGAAAACGGCACAGCAGTGGCCTTTGCGTTGTGGAACTTGGAAGATCGCGGCAAAATGATGATAGGTGCACAAACAGAAGTTTATACAGGCATGATCATTGGTCAGCACAGCCGTGAAAACGATCTGGAAGTGAACCCGCTTAAAGGTAAGAAACTGACCAACGTTCGTGCGTCCGGCACAGACGAAGCCGTTAAGTTAACTACACCAATCACATTGTCACTTGAAGAGGCTATCGCCTACATCGACAACGATGAATTGGTTGAAGTCACACCAAACAACGTTCGGATGCGTAAGCGTTACTTGGATCCGAACGAGCGTAAGCGCATGGCAAAAGCCGGCTAAATTAATTTTGGAAGTTGGGGCGAATATGTCCCAACCTTCAAAAGCTTGACGAATTAGGGCGCTCCAAATTGGAGCGCCCTTTCTTTTTTCTTATTCAGTTGTTTCGATAATCATCAGCTCTCGCTCTGATGCGTCCCGGGCAAACTCAAGTGCGGCTTGATATGTATCTGAGTGATAACATTTCTTTGCCGTTTCAACGTCTGGGAACCTTGCCACCACGTTGCGCGGACGTTCTTTGCCCTCTAGCTGAACAAAAAGACCCGCACGCGCAATAAATTTACCGCCGTGCTCGGCAATGGCAACCGTCGCACCAGCGGCGTATTTTTTATACGCCTCTTCATCGGTGACGGTGACGTGTGCGATCCAAAGTGCGCCCATGATACTTATCCTTTGATAACGGTCTTAGCCGCGTTGATTGCTGCTTCTGCGTTTGTTGCATCCTTGGCCCCACCTTGGGCCATATCCGCACGACCGCCACCGCCTTTACCGCCCAATTTGGCAACCGCTGCCTTGACAAGATCGACAGCACTGACGCTTTCAGTCTTATCCGCAGTCACACCAGCAGCCACGGCC
>JABGTH010000244.1 GCA_018647275.1 Paracoccaceae bacterium | reverse complement strand
CCATGCGCGTTGACAGCTCTGATGAGGAAATCGAAATACGCGTGCGTCTGCCTGAAAACGATCGCGTACTAAGTACCCTTGATACACTGAAGGTACGCACCCGGGACGGCCTTGTTCCATTGGCCAACTTCATAACGCGCACGCCAGTTCCCAAATTGGCCCAAATCAGCCGTATTGGCCAAAAACGTTATTTCGATGTTAAGGCTGGCCTTGAAAACGGGTTGCGTAAATTGACCCGCACCGTCGATGTTGACGGCGAAGAGGTGGAACAAATCGTCGCAACACTTCGTCCCAACAAAAGCGGAAACATCTTCGATATAGACGACGCTCAATATAGCGTCTTATCACTCGATCCAGCAGTCACCACCGCCCAATTGGACACCCTGATCGCAGATGAAGCCATTCAGTGGCAACCCATCACCGCGGGCGAACGGATTGAGCAACTCACAAAATGGCTCGACACGGATCCGTTTGCGGCGGGTCTAGAACACGAATGGACGGGGGACCAAGAGGATCAAGCAGAAAGCGGTGCCTTCTTGATGAACGCCTTTGCAGGGGCACTTGGTTTGATGTTCATTATCCTGCTCGCACAATTTAACAGTGTCTATAACGCCGTTCTGGTTCTTGCCGCCGTGGTTCTTTCAACGACTGGCGTATTGATTGGGATGTTGGTCATGGATCAGGCCTTCTCGATCATTATGACAGGTACAGGGATCGTTGCGCTGGCCGGTATTGTTGTGAACAACAACATCGTGTTGATCGATACCTATCAGGAATACGAACGCTACATGCCACGGATCGAAGCCATCATTCGGACCGCTCAAGACCGCATTCGCCCTGTATTGCTCACAACAATCACAACAATGGCTGGCCTTGCTCCAATGATGTTTGGCTTAAGCCTTGATTTCGCCGGCGGCGGTTACACAATCGATAGCCCAACCGCGCTTTGGTGGAAGCAACTGGCAACAGCTGTAGTCTTCGGCCTTGGGATCGCGACGGTTCTCACACTCATGATCACGCCGTCTTTGCTGGCAATGCGGGTCTGGGCAACAACTTATGTGCTTTGGTTCGCCAGCTTACTCGCGAAACTCTCATTGGGGCGCGCCAGCAAATCCGCACGTGACTGGGCTCTGCAAAAACGAGCACGCAAAGCAACGAGCAACGAGATACTTTGGGACATCGATGCAGACCCATCCGCGTCCATCAAACCCGCTGAATAAGCAAAGGGGGCCACCGTCGGCCCCCTTTGCTTCATCTTACCAAACAAACTCTGGGGGAGACCACAAGTCTGGGGCAAAGCTCCGCTGAGCCGAGCTGCGAGAACCGCACCTTAGCCTACAGTTTCGTCAGCCTGTTGACGATGCCAAAGCTGCGCATAACGCCCGTCGCTCTTAAGTAATTCATCATGGGTGCCCGTCTCAACAATCACACCTTTTTCAAGAACGATAATGCGGTCCGCTTCGGCAATCGTGCTCAGACGGTGTGCAATGGTCAAAACCGTGCGGCCCCGCCCTGCTTGCATCAATGCTTCTTTGATGTCCTGTTCGGTCTCTGAATCCAACGCCGATGTTGCTTCATCAAGCAACAAAATTGGCGGGTCTTTCAACAAAGTCCGCGCAATACCAACCCGTTGCTTTTCACCGCCCGACAGTTTCAGGCCACGTTCGCCTACCGCAGTCTCATACCCATCAGGTAAGCCCATGATAAAGTCATGGATTTGTGCTGAACGTGCAGCATCTTCGATCTGCTCTTGGGTAGCACCATCCAGACCATATGCGATGTTGTAGCGTATGGTGTCGTTGAACAGAACCGTGTCCTGTGGCACCACACCAATGGCTGCGTGCAAGCTCTCTTGGGTCACGTCACGGACGTCTTGCCCGTCGATGCGCAATGCGCCACCAGAAACGTCATAAAAACGGAACAGTAAACGACCAATTGTGGATTTCCCTGAGCCCGTCGAGCCCACAATTGCAACCATTTGGCCAGGTTTTGCTGTAACAGACACACCCTTCAAGATGGCGCGTTCTTTATCATAGCCAAAGTGAACATCGTCCAATTCGATTTCACCGCCAGTGATTTTCAACGTTTTGGCATCCGCTGCATCGCTCACATCTGCGGGCTGTTCCAGCAAAGTAAACATTTGCCCCATGTCCACCAGTGCCTGCCGAATTTCACGATAGACAGATCCCAAGAAATTCAACGGCAGCATGATTTGGATCATGTAGGCGTTCACCATAACAAAGTCTCCGACTGACAGATTGCCATTTTCAACACCGATAGCGGCCAATATCAGAACGCTTACCAAACCAGACGAAATGATAAATGACTGGCCAAAATTGAGGCCCGCCAATGAATAGGATGTCTTGAGCGCGGCGGCTTCGTAGCCCGCCATAGCACTGTCATAACGAGCAGCTTCGCGTTTCTCTGCACCAAAGTACTTGACCGTCTCATAATTCAACAGGCTATCAACGGCCTTTTGGTTGGCGTCTGTGTCTTGTTCATTCATGACACGGCGTAACTTTACGCGCCATTCCGTTATCTTGAAGGTAAATAGAATATAAACACCGATCGTAACGGCCAGAACTAAAAGGTAACGTATATCGAAATAGAAGCTAAAGACAGCTGCTGTCAGAAGTAACTCCAAAACCAATGGGCCGATTGAAAATAGCAAAAAGCGCAGAAGGAACTCTACCCCTTTGACACCACGTTCAATGATCCGACTTAACCCCCCAGTTTTCCGCGTGATGTGATAGCGCATACTGAGCTGGTGGATGTGTTCAAAGGTTTCAAGCGCCAACGCCCGCAATGCACGTTGTGCAACCGGCGCGAAGATTGCATCGCGCAACTGTTGAAAGCCAACGTTGAACAGGCGCGTCAAACCCAATGCCACTGCCAGACCAATAGCGCCCAGCGTTAAATACGAAACTCGTTCATCACCGAGAACGTCAACCGCACGGCCCGTCAGGAATGGCGTCCCAGCAGCGACAACCTTGGACATGACCAAAGCGATCATCGACCAGACCACGCGCCGTTTGACCCATGGTTTATCTTCAGGCCACAAATAGGGAGTCACTTTGCGTAGTGTGCGCATGCCAGAAGCGCGTTCTTCTTGCTCGACGGATAGAATTGGCGCGTCAGAATTTTCAGGGGGCATATACAATCCTAAATACCGGGTCCCACAACATAGGACTCTCCTTTAGGATGTGCCAGCCACGTGGCAAAAATTCTATCTTCAAAATTTTCGTGGACTACGCACCCGCCTCGGTTAGTCTGGTAAATCAAAAACCTGACCCGGATAAATCAAGTCAGGGTCTTTGATCCTTTCGCTATTGGCTTCAAACACACGCACGAACAAAGTTCCATCACCGTAGCGATCCCGTGCAATAGCCCACAGAGTTGCACCCTTTTGAACCGTAATCGCAGTAACCGCTGTACCACTCTCGCCAGCAGCAGCTTCAAGCACCTCAGGTGCCTCGCGCTTGAACGGTGTCTCCACGCGACTAGTGACATCGCCTTGGACGTCCACTTCATCGACGCGCAAGGTATAAACACCCGTGTCAACATCAGGCAGATCGCCCCGCCAGCGACCAGATGTATCCACACTCAACGTAGTAATCGCTGTATTGTCCAAATAGATCCGCACCGAGGCCGCCTTTGACTGGGCACGTCCGCTAAGCAAAACATCGCCCTCGTCCGAATAGCTGATCGTATCGATTTCAACATTGGACATGAATTCAGGGGCGCTAGAACGGTTGATCACTTCAACCCCGCTTTGGTCTGATTTCAAAATTGCTACTTCAACTGTTGGTTCTTCTACGACAGTTGCCGCAGGTTCCACGGCCTGTTCACCAACTTCTGCCGTGGGTTTGCTTTCTGTCACAGGCTCTGCAACTTCAGCAACAATTTTAACTTCCGATTCGACTCTAACGTCTACTGCGACTTCAACTGCCAAGTCAGCTTCGGCTTCAACCACTACGTCAGCTGCAACTGCAGCCCTCGCTTCGGCTGCAACTTCGGCTGCAACTTCGGCTTCGGCTTCGGCTTCGGCTTCGGCTTCGGCTTCGGCTT
>JABGTH010000111.1 GCA_018647275.1 Paracoccaceae bacterium | reverse complement strand
TCCAAGCCACAGAACAAATGGGATGTGCGCCCAATCAAGCGCGCGCTTTCGCCGCAGCTGTTAGGGCCCTCTAGAAATGCGCCTACCCGTACTGTTCATCATGTTAACCGTCATGATTGATGCGATGGGCATTGGTCTGATTATGCCCGTAATGCCCGATTTAATGGTCGAAGTGGGTGGCGGTACTTTGGGGGCAGCCGCCTTGTGGGGTGGGTTGCTATCCACGTCATTCGCAGCGATGCAGTTCCTGTTTGGGCCTGTGGTGGGCGGATTATCTGATAGGTTCGGGCGCCGTCCGATCTTGTTGGTTTCCTTGGTGGCAATGGCCGCTGACTATCTACTGATGGCCGTCGCAGGCACCATTTGGTTACTTCTAATTGGCCGCATAATTGGCGGAATTACCGCCGCGACACACTCAACCGCGAATGCATACATCGCGGATATCTCCAAACCCAAGGAAAAGTCCGCCAATTTCGGATTGATCGGTGCGGCCTTCGGGCTCGGCTTTGTCCTTGGCCCATTGATTGGTGGGTTGTTGGCCGAATACGGCACCCGCGCCCCGTTCTATGCCGCCGCAATTCTGTCAGGACTAAATGCACTGTTCGGATGGGTCGTGTTGAAAGAAACAGTAACTGACGCGATCCGGCGTCCATTTTCACTGAAACGCGCAAATCCGTTTGGCGCGTTTAAAGCCCTCAGCAAGTTGCCAATGATCGGTACGCTACTTGGCGTCTATTTTTTCTATTCGATCGCGCACACAGTATACCCCGCCATCTGGAGCTATTTCGGCAAAGAACGCTTTGATTGGGATCCGGCCACCATCGGATTATCCTTGGGGCTGTTTGGGATCATGATGGCGGTTGTCCAAGGATTTCTGATCCGTCCAGCTATCAAATATTTGGGGGAACGGGGAACAATCATTTACGGATTGTTCTTTGATATATTAGCGTTTGGCTTTTTAAGCATTGTGACTTCTGGAACCGTTGCCTTGTTATTTGTCCCTGTTGCTGCACTTGCAGGGATTGTTTCACCAGCGCTTCAAGGATTGATGTCACAGGCCGTTGGAGATGATCAACAAGGGGAACTGCAAGGCGCACTGACATCATTGTCCGCACTGGCCATGATCATATCACCAATGTTGATGACCAGCACATTTGCTGCATTCACCTCAGAGACCGCACCCTTCTACATGCCAGGTGCACCATTCTTGCTGGCACTTATCCTAACGCTGATCGCAATCGCACTGTTCATGCGCCACCGCAGTTCAGGTGACGCTACGGAATAAGCAGTCCAGCCCCCAAGGTTACCTTTTTACTTGAGCTATGCGCCGACACAAGCCAGCATGATAAAAATCCTGAGCTAATGGAGCCTTCATGCAAACAATTAAAGCCGCCGTCTGCCACTCATTTGGAGAACCATTGCGTGTTGAAGATATTCAATTGCGATCTCCTGAAATGGGCGAAGTCGAAGTAACATTGGACGCTGTTGCGATCTGCCATTCGGACATCTCATTCGCAGGTGGCGCATGGGGTGGGTCATTACCAGCAGTGTACGGCCACGAAGCCGCAGGTCGCATTAGTGCTGTCGGCAATGGTGTGAACGGATTGGCCGTAGGAGACAGTGTTGTTGTTACATTGATACGATCTTGCGGCACATGCCCAAGCTGTGCTGGCGGTAAGCCAACGGTCTGCGAAACCTCTTATGATGGCGACCGCGGGCCGATCAAAACAGCTGACGGTGGAAAATTACACCAAGCGATGGCAACCGGTGGGTTTGCCGAAAAAGTCGTCGTTGACCAACGCCAACTGGTCAAAATTTCACATGACATTCCAAAAGATGCTGCCAGCTTGATTGCATGTGGCGTGATCACTGGCGTTGGGGCAGTTATTAACGCTGCTAATCTGCGTGCCGGACAAGACGTTGTCGTCATTGGTGCTGGGGGCGTTGGCCTGAACGCCATTCAAGGTGCCCGCATTGCCGGTGCGCGACGCATTGTTGCCGTTGATATGAGTGAAGAAAAACTGGCCATCGCCAAAGAATTTGGCGCAACCCATGGTGTGCTTGCCACTGCCGAAAAACCATGGCGCGCAAGCTATAAGGCATTGGGTGGGCGCGGCGCGGAAGCGGTAATCGTCACTGTTGGCGCAATCCCAGCCTATGAGGATGCACCTAGATATCTGGGCCGCGGTGGCAAAGTCATCATGGTTGGCATGCCCCATTCAGGCGCAATGGCTGAATTTGAGCCCGTCATGTTAGCGGCTGTGGGTCAGGGCATGATTGGATCAAAGATGGGAGACGTTGTTATTCAGCGCGATATTCCATGGATGGTCGATTTGTACATCCAGGGGCGTTTAAAGTTGAATGAATTAATTTCTGGCCGTTGGTCATTGGACCAAATCAACGAGGCGATTGCCGATACTAAAACCGGTTCTGCGCGGCGCAACGTGATAATATTTGATAGGTAGAATGGGGCGCTGCCCCCGCTCGCCTTTGGCGATCCCCCCAGAAGTTTATTTGGTAAGATGAAGTTGGGCCCGTTATGAAGCTGCAAGATTTAGAAGTCATTGTTACAGCGCCACCCGCACCTGGTTGGGGCGGTCGGTATTGGATCTTGGTTAAGGTCACCACGGACACCGGCATCGTTGGTTGGGGGGAATGCTATGCTTCCTCTGTCGGGCCGATTGCGATGAAAACTGTGATCGAGGACGTTTTTGCCCGCCATATGCAGGGCGAGAACCCTGAGAACATCGAATTGATGTATCGCCGTATTTACTCCTCTGGATTTACGCAGCGCCCTGACCTTACTGTTATTGGCGCATTTTCTGGACTTGAAATCGCATGCTGGGATGTTTTGGGCAAAGACCGTGATCGGCCAGTTCACGCCCTAATTGGCGGGCGCATGAATGATCGCATACGTGCCTATACCTACCTTTATCCTTTGCCTCACCACGACATAAATGCCTTTTGGACTTCACCAAAGATGGCTGCCGAGACTGCACTTGATTGCGTGGTGCGTGGATATACAGCGGTTAAGTTTGACCCTGCTGGCCCATACACACTGCGTGGTGGACACATGCCTGCCATGAGTGACATCACCCAATCTGTGGCCTTTTGCAAAGCCATCCGCGAGGCCGTTGGTGACAAGGCGGACCTGCTATTTGGAACCCATGGCCAGTTCACTACGGCGGGTGCTATTCGGTTGGCCCAAGCCATCGAACCCTATAGCCCACTTTGGTACGAAGAACCTGTGCCACCAGACGCGGTGGAGCAAATGGCTCAAGTGGCACGCAGCACCCGCATACCTGTTGCGACAGGTGAGAGATTGACAACAAAAGCCGAGTTCGCCCCCGTCTTGCGCAGCGGGGCCGCCGCGATATTGCAACCTGCATTGGGCCGTGCAGGCGGTATCTGGGAGATGAAAAAGGTTGCGGCGATGGCTGAGGTTTACAACGCGCAGATGGCACCGCACTTGTATGCGGGTCCAATCGAGTGGGCCGCCAACATCCAGTACGCCGCATCCATCCCCAACATCCTGATGTGTGAGTGCATTGAAACCCCATTCCACGACCAATTGATCAAAGGCAGCATTCGCGTTGAGGACGGTTTTATCACCCCTCCAACAGCCCCTGGCCTTGGCATTGATGTCGACGAAGCACTGGCGCGCGCCCACCCATACATTGACGATGGTCTGCATTTAGAAATGCAAGAAGTGCCCTGTGACTATGTGAATGGCAATTCCTTTGCAGGTGGGGCCCCGATCAAGACTTAGTGCCTTTCCCTTGCGCCTGCGTTTCGCTATCTGATGTTTTAACTTAAAACACCCACGACCAAAGGATACCGTAGCCATGGCGCTGGAAAAGAAATTCGACGCGACAACCGCAGAACCCCGTCTCTATCAAGCATGGGAAGCGGCCGGTTGTTTTGTGGCAGGCGCAAATGCCAAGCCAGAGGCCAGCAGCTATTGCATCATGATCCCCCCGCCAAACGTCACAGGCGTTTTGCACATGGGTCACGCGTTCAACAACACGCTTCAAGACATCATGATGCGCTGGAAGCGTATGCAGGGTTTTGACACGCTATGGCAGCCGGGCACGGACCACGCGGGCATCGCCACGCAAATGGTTGTGGAGCGCAAACTGGCTGAAACACAGCAGCCTTCGCGCGCTGAAATGGGGCGCGATGCGTTCCTTGAAAAGGTTTGGGAGTGGAAAGAAGAATCCGGCGGTCAGATCATCAATCAGCTTAAACGCCTTGGTGCGTCATGTGATTGGGATCGTGAAGCCTTCACCATGTCCGGCAATTTCCCTGACGCCGTGATCAAAGTCTTTGTTGAAATGTATAAGAAGGGCCTGATCTATCGCGGTAAACGTCTGGTCAATTGGGACCCGCATTTCGAGACAGCGATTTCCGATCTTGAGGTCGAAAATGTTGAGACGCCGGGCCACATGTGGCACTTTAAATATCCACTCGCTGGTGGCGCGACCTATACCTACATCGAAAAAGATGAGGACGGGAATGTCACGTTGGAAGAGACCCGTGATTACATTTCAATCGCAACCACACGTCCAGAAACCATGCTGGGTGATGGCGCGGTTGCTGTGCATCCATCGGACGAACGTTACGCGTCTATCGTTGGTAAGCTGTGCGAAATACCTGTTGGTCCGAAAGAATTCCGCCGCCTGATCCCGATTATCACAGATGAATACCCTGACAAGGATTTCGGATCTGGTGCGGTGAAGATCACGGGTGCCCACGATTTCAACGACTATCAAGTTGCCAAACGTGGCGGCATTCCGATGTTCAACCTAATGGACACGAAAGCCGCAATGCGCACAGATGGTAAGCCATATGCTGAAGAAGCTGCCGTGGCCCAAGCGATTGCAAATGGCACCCAAAAATTCGACGAGGCGATAATCGCCGCGATGAACCTTGTGCCCGAAGAATACCGTGGCATGGATCGCTTTGAGGCGCGCAAGAAGGTTGTCCAAGACATCACCGATGAAGGGTTGGCCGTTATGGTGCCCGTCACCACAACGGATGATGAAGGTGAAGAGACAACAGCGCTGATCCCTTACGTTGAGAACAAGCCGATCATGCAGCCGTTTGGCGACCGATCAAAGGTTGTGATCGAACCGTTACTGACGGACCAATGGTTTGTGGATACGGATCAAATCGTTGGCCCAGCTTTGGATGCTGTGCGCAATGGTGATGTGAAAATCATGCCGGAAAGCGGCGAGAAGGTTTATTACAACTGGTTGGACAATATCGAACCATGGTGCATCTCTCGCCAGCTTTGGTGGGGTCACCAGATACCGGTTTGGTTTGATGCTGACGGCAATCAATTCTGCGCAACGACTGAGGCTGAGGCTCAGGCTAAAGCTGGCGAAGGCGTTGAGCTGACCCGCGATCCCGACGTCCTAGACACATGGTTCTCATCTGGCCTTTGGCCCATCGGCACACTCGGCTGGCCCGAAGAAACCGACGCACTTAAACGTTATTTCCCAACCTCTGACCTGATCACAGGTCAAGATATCCTGTTCTTCTGGGTCGCGCGGATGATGATGATGCAGCTTGCAGTAGTCGATGAAATCCCGTTCAATACCGTATACCTGCACGGCCTTGTGCGCGATGCCAACGGCAAGAAGATGAGCAAATCAACGGGCAACGTTATCGATCCGCTCGACATCATCGACGAATACGGTGCCGACGCGCTGCGCTTTACCAATGCGGCCATGGCTTCCCTTGGTGGTGCGTTGAAACTCGATACAAAACGGATCGAAGGCTACCGCAACTTCGTGACCAAGCTGTGGAATGCCGGCACTTATGGTGATTTCAAAGGCACTTTTGATGTGCCACATGCGGACGGCGTGCCAGAAACAACCCTCCCGTTGAACAACTGGATCAAGGGCGAGATTGCCAAAACCCGCGAAGCCGTAGACGCAGCCCTAGAAACCTACCGTTTCAACGATGCGGCCAGCACGCTGTATAGCTTTGTGTGGAACACCTTCTGCTCCCAATACCTTGAGTTCACCAAACCCGTTCTGGACGGTGATGACGCAGCTGTGGCCGCTGAAACCAAGGCGACATATGCATGGGCGTTCGATCAATGCTTGATCCTGTTGCACCCGATTATGCCGTTTGTAACCGAAGATTTGTGGGGCGCTAAAGAGCGTCCAAAGATGTTGGTTCACACCGACTGGCCAACATACACAGCCGCAGATCTGGTTGACGCGCAAGCGGACGCTGATTTGTCATGGACCGTTGCGATGATCGAGGCGGTCCGTTCGGCCCGTGCCCAAATGAACGTACCAGGTGGTGATTTCGTGCCGTTAGTCGTTGTTAGCATGGATGCTGCGGCAACATCTGCGTGGGATCAAAACGAAGCGTTGATAAAGCGCTTTGCCCGTATCGAGAGCCTAACAGCGGTTGATACAATGCCAAAAGGCACCGCAGCTTTGGCAGTTAGCGGCGGCGCATTCGGTATTCCGCTAGATGGCATCATCGATGTTGCAGCTGAAAAGGCTCGCCTTGAAAAGACACTTGGTAAATTGGCCAAGGAATTGGTTGGTCTACGCGGCCGCCTGAATAACCCTAAATTCGCAGACAGTGCACCGGCTGAGGTCATTGAAGAGACCAAAGCCAACCTAGCACTGCGCGAGGATGAAGAATCCAAGTTGAAAGACGCGTTGGCTCGCATCTCTGAACTTGGCTAATTGATCATAGCGTTGCGCCCCATTCGCGGGCGCAACGTTTACTTAAAGACGGCTGGACGTTTTTGAAACGTTGCAGCAACCACTTCCATTTGTTCAGGTGTTCCAACCAACGCTGCTTGTTCTTGGCTTTCGGCCAACAGGATTTCTGTGTCCGATGCGGTCTCACTTAAGGTCATCAGCCGCTTTGCCGCACGAATGGCTGATGGGCTGCGCCCTGCAATTTCTGTCGCCAATTCCATCGAGGCAACCAGTGGATCATCCGCCAGTTCAGTGACTAATCCCCAAGCCAACGCTTGATCTGGCAAAACAGGCGTCGCGGTATACGTCAATTTGCGCATCACATCAGGTGCCACCAATTTCGGCAATAGCACCATGCCGCCCATATCAGGGACGATGCCCCACTTCAGCTCCATCACCGCGATCCTGGTATCTGGGCCAGCAATACGAATATCAGCCCCAAGCGCCAATTGGCACCCTGCCCCAAACACAGGACCGTGCAGCGCCGCAATCACAGGGATCGGCAAACGCGCCCATATCATCGCTACCTCTTGCCACTGATTTGTGGTTCCATTGCCGTGGGTGCGTGGCATCAACTGCCCTGCCGGATCGACACCGATCATCTGTCCAAGGCTGCCAATATCGATGCCCGCGCAAAAGGCACGCCCCTCGCCAGACAGCACAACAACACGTGCATCAGATGTCGCAATCTCATCACCTGCCGCAATGATCGCCGTGATCATTTCCTGATCGACAGCGTTCATTTTATCACTGCGGGTTAGGAGCACATGCGCGATGTGTTTTTCATAGGTGACGGATATGCGGCTCATGATGTCTCTCCAAATGCTTGCAGACACAACAGACGATTGGCGCACCAAATGCCAGCAGGACGTTAGGGAACGAAGCGTTCAACTGCACGCATCATGCCAAGGCCTTTGTCATAGCCTACTTTGGTGATCCAACGTCCCTGCGAAGCTTTTGCAGCAATACCAACACCAGCAGGTACAAAGCACATCGCGCCTGTCGCCATTGTTGCTGCCGTAAGTCCACAACGTGCCATCTTAGCCATTTCGAAACCTACAGTTGCGAACCATTCTCCATTAAGCAAACATCATACCGTTTTCAAGGGTTGCCCGCCCACAGCGCCATAGGATACGCATTTGAAATGACAGATTTTCACCTTACCGCTCTCGCCCAATCATTGCCATCAACCGTGCCATTTGTGGGCCCCGAAACCCAAGAACGGGCACAAGGGCGTGCCTTTGGTGCGCGCCTTGGTGCGAATGAAAATGTGTTCGGCCCATCCCCACAGGCAGTTCGGGCCATGGCCGAAACCGCCCAATGGATGTACGGCGATCCAGAAAGCTATGACTTGCGGCATGCCCTTGCCAAACACCACAGTTGTACAGCTGACCATATCGTTGTTGGCGAAGGGATTGATGGCTTATTGGGCTACTTGGTCCGCCTTTTTGTTGCAGATGGCGATGCCGTCGTCACATCAGACGGGGCCTATCCGACGTTCAATTACCACGTGGCAGGCTTCGGCGGTACTTTGCACAAAGTCCCCTACCTTAATGATCATGAGGATCCCACAGCACTGTTTGGCAAAGCAACCGAAACCG
>JABGTH010000276.1 GCA_018647275.1 Paracoccaceae bacterium | reverse complement strand
TCGTGGCGGCTGGGTCAATCTGAAAGCGGTCATTCCCGGTGGGTCTTCAGTACCCTTAATCCCTGGCGCGGAAATGCGCGATGCGATCATGGACTTCGACTATTTGCGTGAACAACGTTCGGGTTTGGGTACTGCGGCGGTTATCGTTATGGATAACTCTACCGATGTGATCAAAGCGATCTGGCGTTTGTCCAAGTTCTACAAACACGAAAGCTGTGGTCAATGTACGCCTTGCCGTGAAGGTACCGGCTGGATGATGCGCGTTATGGATCGCTTGGTAACGGGTGAGGCCGAACCAGAAGAGATCGACATGTTGCTAGACGTGACCAAACAGGTTGAGGGCCACACGATTTGTGCTCTTGGTGATGCGGCTGCATGGCCGATCCAAGGTTTGATCCGTCACTTCCGCAATGAAATCGAAGATCGTATTAAGCACAAGCGCACTGGTCGTGTTAGTGCGGTCGCCGCTGAATAAGTGGCCATCGGCTTAGGCCAAAGGATCGTTTGCTATGGAAAATTTTGACGCATACAGCCACGCGCTCGCTTCACTGGGCGGTTTCGCCTTGTTGATTTCGATCTTGGGTATGGTCAGTGGACGCGGTCGGACCGCGGACATCCGTTGCGACTGTGGCCAGCCAAAGCGGAACTACGATAACGTGGTCTACCGTAGTAATCGCGCTTTCATGAATGCGATCGAAAGCGCGGGTCCATTCATAGCTGCTTTGATGGCTGCAATGCTGACAGGTGGTGCGCCACTTTGGGTCAATATCTTTGCAACCGTTTTCTTGGTTGCGCGGATCGCTACAGCCTTTGTTCATATCCGTACGACAAATCAGGGATTGCGCAGTGCGACGTGGGTCGTTGGTTTGGTTTGCATTCTTTCATTAATTGTTATTGGCATTGTGGGGGCATTCTGATGCGTCTGTTTACTTTGATCTGTGTTGCTCCACTGGTGGCGTGTACGCCAAGTGAACAGGTCCCATCTTTTGATGGTATCAAGTTCCGAGCCCAGCTGTCGAAAGTAGACAAGCAACGTGATCGGTTCTTGGTAAAGGTTTCGAAGGCGTCGAAGTCGTTGGTAGGCGCGCGCGAAGCAGGGCGCTATGAAGCGACAAAATATTGCATCAACCAATATGGAACGTCTGACATCGCTTGGGTGTCCGGTCCAGATGTTGAAGATGTTAGCTTAACAATCAACAATGACGAACTTCAGTTGCGCGGGGCATGTACGTCTTGATCTCATTGGCGACATATTGCGCGTTGGCGACCACTGTGGCGGCTTGTTATTGCAGAACAACACTATGGGTGCCCACTTCTCTAACAGTTTCCGTGCCTGTTGCACCGGGCGGTTCTGAGAAAAGAACAACTCATGTTTAAGTTTGTGATTCCCACCGTCGTTGTTGCCATGGTTGCGACCACTTCTGTCGCGAAACCTGCGTTGCGTGACGTCCCAGCCATCGATGATGCGCTGTTGGCCGTCGGTTTGGCCGATGAAATCAGAAAACAATGCCCAAAAGTCTCTGCACGGTTCATCAAGGCGTTGCGCTTTGTTAACGGGTTGCGCGATAAGGCACGCGACATGGGTTACACCGACGCAGAAATTGGCGCATACCGCAAATCTCCGACGGAGAAGGCGCGTATACGTGTAAAGGGTGAAGCCTATCTGGCCGCGAACAACGTGACGGTTGGAAATATCGAAAGCTATTGTGCGCTTGGGCGTGCAGAAATTAAAAAATCGAGCCAAATTGGCGCGTTACTCAGGGTGAATTGATTCATGAGCAACCTTCGCAAGATCAACATCGACGGCAAAGACATCGAAGTGGATGGGGCAATGACCTTGATCCAAGCCTGTGAAGAAGCAGGTGTGGAAGTTCCACGTTTTTGTTACCACGAGCGTCTGACAATTGCTGGCAACTGCCGCATGTGTCTGGTTGAGGTCGTTGGTGGCCCACCAAAGCCAGCCGCGTCTTGCGCAATGCAGGTCCGCGACCTGCGTCCTGGTCCAGAAGGCCAACCACCTGTTGTGAAAACCAACTCGCCTATGGTCAAAAAGGCTCGTGAAGGTGTGATGGAATTCTTGCTGATCAATCACCCACTTGATTGTCCGATTTGTGACCAAGGCGGCGAATGCGACTTGCAAGACCAAGCCATGGCATACGGAGTTGATTTTTCACGTTACCGCGAAGCTAAACGCGCAACTGACGATCTGGACCTAGGCCCATTGGTCGAAACACATATGACTCGCTGCATCTCTTGCACGCGTTGTGTGCGCTTCACCTCAGAAGTTGCTGGCATCACGCAGATGGGCCAAACGGGCCGCGGCGAAGATGCAGAGATTACTTCTTACCTTGGTGAGACGTTGGATTCGAACCTCCAGGGCAACATTATTGATCTGTGCCCAGTTGGTGCTTTGGTTTCAAAGCCATACGCCTTTACTGCGCGTCCTTGGGAATTGACCAAAACAGAATCAATCGACGTGATGGACGCACTTGGATCCAACATTCGTGTTGATACCAAAGGCCGTGAAGT
>JABGTH010000345.1 GCA_018647275.1 Paracoccaceae bacterium | reverse complement strand
ATAGCGTCCACATCCCCAGCTTCGCCAAGACGTAGCGCTTGACCCGTGCCGACTACCAAAAGTTGGACATCCAGATCAAGATCATGCTTGATTTCTGGCAGCAAAACATCCGCCAAACCAGAATTTTCAAACGAAGTCGTCACAGCTATGCGCATCACATCTGCAATTGAAACTTGTGCACAGAATACGGCAATCAGGATGATTAAAGCCCTGTTCATGAAACAATATCTCCTCTGAGAAAAGCCATTAATTCTAGTGTGGAGGGAGTCGCAAACAACGGCTCAGCTGGCCCATACTCGTGCACCCTTCCATTTAACAAAAATACAACATCATTTGCAAGTCTGCGAGCCTGTCCCATGTCATGTGTTGCCATTACTAGCCGGGTGCCAGCGTTTGCAACCTCGTGCAAAAGCTCTTCAATCTCACGGGTGGCGTGACCGTCCAAATTTGCCGAAGGTTCATCCAAAAATAGCACATCGGGTTTACGGATCAAGGCACGGGCAATCGCAAGCTTTTGCCGCTCCCCCCCTGACAAGCGCGTGGCTTGAGTACCTCGTGACGACTCCAGACCGATTCGTTCAAGCCAATGATCCACAGCCATATCAATCTGGTCTTTTGGTGTTTTCAACATCATGAGTGGATAGGCGAGGTTTTCAGCTACCGAGCGGCGCAACATAATAGGCGTCTGGAAAACAAAAGCATGTTTAGCCGGATCGTCATTTTCCCATACCACGTCTCCCGCTCTGATACGTTCGATCCCGTGCATCACCCGCAGTAGCGTAGTTTTGCCCGATCCATTCGGCCCGACAATGATAGTCGTGCCATTAGCACAGAGAGTAAGATCGACTGGACCGAGTACAGTCTTGCCCTGCCTGCGCACCTGCACGCCACTTAGGATCAATGGAAAAGCAGCAGTCACCAACGCCCCTCCCGTTCAGTACGCGTCAAAGTGTGGATAGCGAGGTTGACCAAAATAGAAATGCCGATCAGGACGAACCCCAAACCCATCGCCAGTACAAAATCACCTTTGCCAGTTTCAAGAGCGATGGCCGTTGTCAATACCCGTGACACATGGTCAATATTACCACCAACGATCATAATTGCGCCAACCTCTCCGATGGCACGCCCAAACCCCGCCAAAGCGGCCGTCAGCAGGTTACGTCGGCCATCGTGGATAAGCGTAAGTATTCGCTGCCATTTTGACGTGTTCAACGAAATCAAAAGGTCATGATATTCAGCCCATAATTCGCGCATTGACTGGTGAGCAATTGAGGCGATAACGGGAGTTATAATGATGATCTGCGCAATGATCATCGCCGTCGGTGTGAACAGTAGATTGAGAACGCCAAACGGCCCAGACCGCGAAAGCACAATATAGACGACCAATCCAACAACAACCGGCGGCAACCCCATTAGTGCGTTAATAATCGAAATCACAAAACGCCTACAGCGAAAGCGCTGTACAGCAAGGTAAGTGCCCAGTGGAATGGCAATCATACTCGCGATCAAAAGCGCTGTCAGTGTCACGCGTAATGACCGCAGGCTGATTTCCCAAAGCTCCTCGTCAATACCCACTACGAGCCAAAACGCCGCTTTTAGACCGTCGATAATTTCGATGATTTAATCTCCATAGTTGTCCTCCTCAATGAGGATCCTCAGATAAAATTAATATAATCAACTGCGAAGGTTGCAAATAGAACTTTTACACTATTTCCACCACTTTCCAACAGTTAGATTGGCAATCGCCTGGCGTTTGGCAGACGTACTTAAACACTCGTAAAAAATTCGACAAATTCAACATCATGCAACACAATAATTGAACTACTCCACTGAAAAATCGCACCTTTTTTGCCTTAACCATTGCCTGCTTTATGAATGTATTTCATGATTGGAATGCTTATGTATTAAAACGTTTTTTGCGAGATTTACGTCATCTTTATAATATGATGTTCTGTATTTCTTAGAGATGTTTCGGATGCTGAATATTCCTAAAACACATTGGGATGGCGTGGTTCCTGATCCCGTCCCTTGGCCCTTTTCTCACCAAAAATCAAAGAAATTTACGAAATGTGCTATCTTTGGAATCTGTCACATTCGGTGGATGACACAAAACTAGGTGCAGCGCTTCCATCGATTGAAGCCACCCCCCTCGAAGAGCATCTAAAAGAGGTGTTGGTTCTGCAAAGCCAAGCTTACCAGCGGGTCAGCGCATCTTCGTCTTCCGCCTTGGACGAAACCCAGCTTTCGCCGGCGTCAGTGATCTCGCGCTTCCAAAATGGGGCGCGGGATTTGAGGTAGTCCATAAGGTATTCTGCCGCTTCAAACGCATCTTTGCGATGCTTGGATGCAGTGGCCACCATCATGATCATCTCACCCGGAACCAGACGCCCATAGCGGTGTATAACCAGCGCATCACCAAGCTTCCATCGATCGATCGCTGATTGCGCAATCTCTGTTAAGGCAGCTTCAGTCATGCCCGGGTAATGTTCGATTTCCATCGCTTGCAATGGATTACCAGGGAGGTCGCGCACAATGCCCGTGAAAGTCACGATCGCACCCATTTCTTTGTGCCCTGCTGCAAAGTTCGTCGTTTCAGCGCCAATTTCGAAAGGCTGTTCTTGAACAACAACGCGCATCGCTTAACCGCCCGTCATGGGTGGGAAGAAGGCAACCTCGCGCACGCCATCCAGCGGCGCATCAAAGTCAGTCAACTTTTGGTCAACAGCCACTCGAAGAGCGCTCAGATCAGAGAACGCCAGTTCATAGCGTTCTTCGCGCGAACTTAGCTCAGCCACCAAAGCAGCAACAGTTGCAGCAGATGTTTCGACTTTTTCACGCGGGATCCCAATACGTTCACGCACCCAAGCGAAGTACAGCACGTCCATCATTTGTCGTCCTTGAGGTATGGGATCGCTTTGCGGAAATAATCGACGCCAGTGATCGCGGTGAGTGCAGCGGCAATCCACAACAAGATCAGGCCAATTTGACCTGCCCATTGTGCGCCCTTCAGCTTCCAACCAAGGCCGAGGTAATCTTCTTCACCACCCAAAAGCACATCGTTCACCATCGCTTCGTCCATGCCCATGATAGACATGCCAAAGTAATGTTCGAATACACCTTGGGAAAATAGGACCGCAATCGCGACCATCTGAAGAGTGGTTTTCCATTTGGCCAGTTTGGTCACCTTCAAGGTGCCTGCTGTCTCACCAAGGAATTCACGCAAACCAGATACGAAAACCTCTCGGAACAAAATCACTGTAGCAGGCAGCACCAGCCAGCCAGACCAGCTTGAGAAGCCAATGATCACCATTAACGCGATCACTACCATCGCCTTGTCCGCAATCGGATCTAACATCGCGCCCAGCTTGGTCTCTTGACGCCAGCTGCGCGCAAGGTAGCCATCAAGCCAATCGGTGAAGGCTGCACTTACAAACAAGACCAACGCGAACCAATCCGCGTAGGGTCGTGTGAAATACAGGAACATCAAGGCGACCATGGGGGCGGCAACAAGACGGATTGCGGTGAGTATATTCGGGATTGTCCAATTCATAGCCTTACAGTTAGCGACCTTATGGGCTGGGTAAAAGGGGAGCATCGGCACAATGATGCTGTTTTCTTGTGAATTGCGATAATCAGCTGGGTTGGAAGTAGTCATATAGCTTCTGCGCCATGCCTTTTGAAACGCCTGGAACGACTTCTAAATCCGCTAGATTGGCTCGTGCAACTGCTTTGGCCGATCCGAAATGTGCCAATAGAGCACGTTTTCGTGCAGCCCCTACACCCGGGATACCGTCCAATGGGGACGCACCAATTGCCTTGCTGCGCTTCGCTCGGTGAGTGCCAATCGCGAAGCGGTGGACTTCATCGCGCATGCGCTGGACGAAATATAGAACCGGATCATTGTGACGCAGAGCGAAGGGGCGTTTGCCTGTACGGTAAAATTCTTCTTTGCCCGCATCGCGGTCTTCGCCTTTGGCGACACCGACCATCGCAATGTCACCCACACCGTAGTTCTGCATGATTTCACGCACAGCACTTACCTGCCCCGCACCACCATCGATTAACAATAGATCGGGCCACATGCCGCGTTCGCGATTGGGGTCTTCTTTGAGCAGACGTTTGAAACGACGTGCCAAAACCTCTTTCATCATACCAAAGTCATCACCGGGTGTGATGTCTTCTCCTTTGATATTGAACTTGCGGTACTGATTTTTCATGAAGCCTTCAGGGCCCGCAACTATCATCCCACCGACAGCATTAGTTCCAGAGATGTGGCTGTTGTCGTAGACCTCAATTCGCTCAGGCGGTGCCGGCAGATCGAATGCCTTAGCCAAGCCCTTGAGAAGACGTGCTTGGCTTGCGGTTTCTGCCAACTTGCGTGCCAAGCTTTCGCGCGCGTTGCGCAAAGCACCATCAACAAGATCCGCCTTTTCACCACGTCTGGGGACAAGTACTTCAACTTTGCGGCCCAATTTAAACGACAAAGCATCTGCCATCAAATCTACGTTCTCTATCTCATTGGACAAGATGACCTGCT
>JABGTH010000116.1 GCA_018647275.1 Paracoccaceae bacterium | reverse complement strand
CAGCCGAATGTGAAGACAAAGGTCGCGATGCAGATGCTTTGGCGTTTCATCGTGATGTTTGGGATTTTCGCAATCTGTTATTGGTCGAACAACCAAACCGCGACTTTGGCCACACAATGATGCGCCAATTCCTTTTTGATGCGTGGCATTCATTGGTTCTGAATGCGCTGAAATTATCTGAGAATTCAGTGATCGCAGCCATTGCAGAGAAATCACTGAAAGAAGTGACGTATCATCTGGAGCGTTCAAGCGACACGGTCATCGCTCTTGGGGACGGAACTGAAGAAAGCCACAAGCGGATGCAAGCTGGTCTTGATAGGTTGTGGCCTTACGTTGGTGAAATGTTCCTGACTGACGAACATGATCTGATTGATGTCACCAATTTGCGTCCTGCGTTTGATGAACTGACCAATGACGTTCTGGACACAGCCACCCTCTCCATACCAACCGATAACTTCACACATAAGGGTGGAAAAACTGGCGCGCGGCACACAGAACATTTGGGCCATATGATTGCAACAATGCAGTTCCTACCTCGTGCTTATCCGGACGCAAAATGGTGATGACCAAACCATCTATTGATCAAGTTTGGGAGTGGTTAGATGCTGTGCCCGATCCAGAGATTCCCGTAATTTCGCTGGTCGATTTAGGAATCATTCGCGGTGTTGCTTGGCTGAACGATGTGTTGGAAGTGATAGTCACACCTACCTATTCTGGTTGCCCCGCAACGCGCATTATCAACTTAGATATTGAAACTGCTTTGAATGATCACGGGATCAAAAAGGTTACTTTGAAACGTCAACTTTCACCTGCATGGACCACCGATTGGCTGTCTGAAAAGGGCAAAGCAAAGCTTGAAAATTATGGCATCGCACCGCCACAAACGGCAGGTGGACCCACACAATGCCCCCGGTGTAAATCCGCGCAAGTTGAGAAGATCAGCCAATTCGGATCAACCCCCTGTAAAGCACAATGGCGCTGTACAGACTGCCTTGAACCCTTCGATTATTTTAAGTGTATCTGACCTATGTCCACATTCCTTCCCCTTCGCGTCACAGACATTCACCGCACTATACGCGATGCGGTTGTCCTGACATTGGAACCTGAAAATTCTGAGGACTTTGCTTTTATACAAGGCCAATACCTGACCTTTGAACGGGACTTTGACGGGACTAAACTCCGTCGTAATTATTCGATCTGCGCAGGTCTTGATGACGGCAAAATACAAGTCGGTGTAAAGCGCGTTGATGGCGGTGCGTTCTCTTCTTTTGCCAACACTGAATTGCAAGTTGGCGACACACTGAATGCAATGCCGCCAATGGGCAAATTCCATACAAAAATCGAGCCTGAAAAGGCGAAAAACTATCTTGGTTTCGCTGGCGGATCAGGTGTGACACCCGTTCTTTCGATACTGAAAACTGTCCTGACCCGCGAACCAGACAGTGCATTCACGCTGATATACGCCAACCGCGCGGTTGGTACGATAATGTTTCGTGAAGAACTGGAGGCGCTAAAAAACGTCTACATGCAACGCCTCACGATCATCCATGTCCTCGAAACAGGCCAAGACATTGACCTATTCAGCGGGCGTGTCGATCAAGAAAAATGCGCCGCGTTGTTTCAAACTTGGGTTGATATCAAAGCTGTCGATACAGCATTCATCTGTGGCCCTGAACCCATGATGCTTGGCATTGTTGAAGCGTTAAGATCCCATGGCTTGGACGACAGTCAGATCAAGTTCGAATTGTTTGGCGCTGGCCAACAAGGGCGCCTCGCGAAACAAGCGATTTCAGAACGCGCCGAAGGCAGCAAAGGCACCGATGCAACCGTAACGTTTGAAGGTGCGGATTACACCTTCAAGATGCCAAAGGATCAGTCCGTTCTGGAAGCCGCTTTGGCAAACAACCTTGATGCGCCATTCGCGTGCAAGGCAGGCGTTTGTTCCACCTGTATCGCCAAGGTAACCGAGGGTGAGTACGAGATGCTAAGCAATCACGCGCTTGAAGATTACGAGGTCGAAGCTGGTTACGTTTTAACCTGCCAGTGCTACGCATTGTCAGACACGTTAAGCGTCAATTACGACCAACATTAAGGACACAACATGCTGAACGTTCATTCCTTTGCCGCTGGTCAATGGATCGCCCCGTCCGCAGATACGCGCCCAATTGAAAGTGCCCTAACAGGAGAGGTCATCGGACAAGCCGGAAACGGTACCTTAGATGTTCAGGGCATGCTTGCATACGGCCGCGAAATCGGCAGTCCAGCATTGCGAGCAATGACATTTCATGACCGTGCCAAAATGCTCAAAGCGCTTGCCTTGCACCTACGTGAACATCGTGAAGAGCTGTATCAGTTATCGTTCAACACCGGTGGAACACAAGCCGACCACCTTGTTGATGTGGATGGCGGCATTGGCACAGTGTTGGTCTATGCCTCTAAAGGGCGGCGCGACCTGCCCGACGCACAGATCTATCTGGATGGACCACCAGAACAGTTGAGCCGAAATGGCACCTTTATGGGGCGCCACATATGCACCCCACTTCAAGGCGTTGCGGTAAATATAAACGCATTCAACTTTCCTGTATGGGGCATGTTGGAAAAACTGGCCCCTACCCTCCTTGCAGGAATGCCTGCGATTATCAAACCAGCCACTGCAACCTGCTATGTGACTGAGGCTTGCGTGCGGATTATGTTAGACAGTGGACTGCTGCCTAAGGGCGTGCTGCAGTTAGTGTCTGGTGGTATTGGAGACATGTTAGATCACCTTGATTTGCAAGATGTCGTCACCTTTACAGGATCGGCTAACACCGCATTAAAACTGCGTGGCAACGAAAATATCTTGCGTAATTCAATCCGCTTTACAGCTGAACAAGACAGTCTAAACGCGTCTGTTTTGGGTCCAGATGCGCAAGTCGGAACACCCGAATTTGATTTATTCGTAAAAGAAGTGCAGCGCGAGATGACCACCAAAGCTGGTCAAAAATGTACTGCAATTCGGCGCGTTTTGGTGCCACAAGGCACCAGTGATGCGTTCATCGAAACACTTGGTAAGCGTCTAGCCAACATTACCCTTGGCGATCCCCGTGAAGAAGGTACAAAAATGGGTGCGCTGGTCTCTAACGCGCAGAAAAATGATGTTTTGGAAAAGATCGCGAAAATCGGTTCTGAAGCTACGCGCGTAATTGGTGATCCCGAAAACCACGCAATGTCCAAAAGCAAGGGGGCATATTTACCGCCTATAGTTTTCCGTTGCGACGACCCTGATTCCGCACAGCATGTACACGATACTGAGGCCTTTGGGCCTGTTTCTACTATCATGGAATATCGTGATTTGGGTCACGCGACCGAATTGTTAAACAAAGGCAAGGGATCGCTTGTTGCTTCCGTCATCACGCATGATGGCGATGTGGCCCGCGAAATCGCAATGGCATCAGGCGCGTTTCATGGCCGCTTGTATTTTAACAACCGCGATTCAATAGCCGAGGCAACGGGCCACGGCGCACCCCTTCCCCACTTGGTTCACGGCGGTCCAGGTCGCGCTGGTGGTGGCGAAGAGTTGGGTGGGACACGCGCAGTGATGCATTATATGCAACGCACCGCAATCCAAGGCAGTCCTGATATATTGACCGCAATCGGTGGCCAATGGATTCCAAAAGCAAGCATTCAAACAGACAAGTCTCATCCCTTCACGCGCACGTTCCACGATATCGAATTGGGCGATACCCTTCTCAGCAGGTCACGTGAGATTACGCTGGAAGATATCGAAACTTTCGCACACTTCACAGGTGACACATTTTACGCGCACATGGACGAAGAGGCTGCCAAAGCAAATCCGTTTTTCCCAGGCCGTGTTGCGCACGGTTATCTTTTGATCAGCTTTGCCGCTGGATTGTTTGTCCAACCTGATCCAGGTCCTGTTTTGGCGAACACGGGCCTTGATAACTTACGCTTTATGAAGCCAGTTCAGGCGGGTGATAACATCAAGGTTCAAATTACCGTTAAGGCCAAAACACCCCGCAATGATGAATATGGTGAGGTGCGATGGCATGTGACTTTAACCAATCAAAATGATGAGGTTGTGGCTGAATACGAGCTACTGACAATGAATGCTTACTAAACCACTTTCAGACGCCGTTGAGGCGCTGGCTACGCTAAAAAATCAGCGCGTTTGGTCATTGTTGGTGACTGTTTTCGGGGACCTTGCCCAAAACGATGGGGACGTGATCGAAGGGCCTGTGTTATCTGTACTGATGTCAGATATTGGCATTAAGGCCGAAGCCACCCGCGTCGCCTTGCACCGTTTGCGCAACGACGGTTGGATAAATTCAGTCAAAAGCGGACGCAACAGTTTGCACAGCCTAACAGCGAGCGGGCGAAAAGAAAGTTCTGCGGCCAGCCCCCGAATTTATGGCCACCCAAATGACGCGCCAAAACACTGGCACCTGCTGATAATGGGCAGCACATCAGCGCGTTCGCGAAAAGCCATGGCGCAACTAGGATTTGCCCAGTTGATGCCACGCGTGTACCTAGGACCAAGGGATGCAACGCCTCCCGAAGGTGCGTTGGTTCTTTCGCCAACAACATTACCTCCTTGGCTAGCCGAACAGTTTGAACCAAAGGACTTAGCAAAAGATTACGCAGAACTGCACCAAGCTCTACAGCGCGTTCAGAATGCCGTAGATCAGGCAGCTTTAATAACACCACGTGACACAGCGGTCTTGCGATGCTTAATCGTCCACAACTGGCGTAGACTGGTTTTGAAGCATCCAGAGCTGCCCAGAGACTTATATTCACCTGGCTGGCTTGGTCACGATTGTAGAAGCCTGGTAAGTTCCTTGTTAAGTAAACTTCCCAAACCAGACCTTGGCCAAATTTCGCTTGAGTAAAAGCCATGCTTTTACAGCGGACCAACCCACGCTATAGCAGTGATATGACAAACTATCTTCATATTTCAGACCTGCCCAATGATTTGGACCTTGGTCCTGAAGTCGCCATTGATTGCGAAACTATGGGACTCCATCCGCACCGTGACCGCTTATGTGTTGTTCAACTATCTGCTGGTGACGGAGATGCTCACATGGTGCAGATCATGAAAGGGCAATCAGATGCCCCTAACTTGTGCGCTATTCTGGCAAATCCAAAAGTCTTAAAATTGTTTCACTATGGACGATTTGACATCGCTGCGATGCAGAATGCTTTTGGTATTGTAACCGCACCTGTCTATTGCACGAAAATTGCCAGCCGATTAGTACGCACCTACACCGACCGCCATGGATTGAAAAATTTACTGCACGATCTTTTGGAAGTGAACCTTTCTAAACATCAGCAATCAAGCGATTGGGGTGCCCCAAATCTTAGTAATGCGCAATTGGAATATGCCGCGTCGGACGTATTGTACCTTCACCGCCTACGTGAAGCGTTGAACAAACGTTTAGTCCGCGAAGGGCGAATGGAAATTGCCCAATCCTGCTTTGATTTTCTTCCAGCTCGTTCTAACCTAGATCTACTAGGGTGGTCCGAAACCGACATTTTTGCGCATACATGAACAAAGTGCATTCGACATTGATAGGCCTCTGAATGGATCGTTATTCACGCATGATCGTTTGGTTAAAGATTTTACTGCCGTTGATGGCACTGGCTTTGTTGTCCACCCTGTTCTTGCTTTCTCGAAATGTTGATCCTCTGGCCTCGATCCCATTTGCCCAAGCCGAAATTGCCGACAGGCTGAAAGACCAACAAATCACCAGCCCAGTCTTTTATGGTTCGTCTGATCGCGGCGATGAAATTTCGCTATTCGCGGAAAAGATGGCTATGGGTCAAGGGGATGGCATAACCGTAGCCAACGCAGTTTACGGTCAAATTGACTGGACCTCTGGGGGGCGCTTGCTGTTCGTGTCAGATACTGGTGTGATTGATATAGCAAAAAACACTGTCATTTTGTCCGAAAAAGTTTTTATCAAAACATCCAGTGGGTACGAAATCAACTCAGAACGCTTGATTTCAGGGATGACATCACTGAATGTAACATCACCTGACAAAGTATTTGCTGTGGGGCCCATTGGGGAATTTACGGCCGGTACCATGTGGGTAAATGCGCCCGAAGAGAACAGCCCCGTTCAAATGGTTTTCACAAATGGTGTGAAGCTGATATACGATCCTAAAATCAAATGAGATAATAAACCGTGAATATATTTCAACCTTTGACGCTTTGTATCGCACTGCTT
>JABGTH010000195.1 GCA_018647275.1 Paracoccaceae bacterium | reverse complement strand
TCGGCAAGATCAAGTGCACCGCAATCACGGCGACCAACAATGCCGAAATCATGACCCAACGGGAACGTTGTGGCGCACCAAACGCCGCGCCCAGCCCCCACAATCCTGCAACCATCGCCGCAACGAAAAACATCAGCCGCGCCCCGTTGAGCCAAAGCCACCAGCGCCACGCACCGTTTCATCCAAGCTGTCCGCGATCACGAAATCACCCTGAACAACAGGGGCCACAACGACTTGGGCAATGCGTTCACCATGCACAACCACAAACGCATCCGCACCCGTGTTCAACAGGATCACCCCAACAAGACCGCGATAATCGCTATCAATTGTGCCCGGGGAATTGACCAGCGCGATACCATGCTTCAGCGCCAACCCAGAACGAGGACGCACCTGCACTTCGAACCCTTGCGGGACCTCAAAACGCAACCCCGTAGGGATCAACGCGCGCGCACCGCTGGGAATGACAACACTTTTGCGATCCTCAAAGTTCGCTCGAATATCAGCACCAGCTGCACCAACAGTTTCGTAAAATGGCAATGCAATGTCAGGATCAAAACCCGCATCGCGTACAACCTTTATTGTCACGCTCACACTATGGCCTCTGCAATTTTTTGGGCCAGTTTGCGCGATACCATATCCTTGGACATGCGCGGCCATTCTTCGACACCCGTTTGGGAAATGATGGCAACATCATTCTCTGATCCGCCCATGATGCCGGTTTCGGGTGACACGTCATTGGCAACGATCCAATCACAGCCTTTGCGCTTGAGCTTGGCTGTTGCGTTCGCCTCAACGTCATTTGTTTCAGCCGCAAAGCCCACAACCAACGCAGGACGCCCCGTTTTAAATTGAGACACATGGGCCAAAATGTCAGGGTTTTCTGCAAATGAGAGTGTTGGCAAACCATCCTTGGTTTTTTTCAACTTGCGATCACTCGCGCCCTCAACGCGCCAATCAGCAACGGCCGCGGCAAAGATGGCAACATCAGCAGGCAACGCTGTTTGCACAGCTTCCAACATTTGCTGTGCCGTTTGAACCGCGATCACCTCAACACCAGATGGCGGGGCAACGTCAGCTGGGCCTGTCACAAACACAACATTCGCGCCCAGCGCAGACAGAGCATTGGCAAGGGCCGTGCCCTGCGCACCAGAAGATCGATTGGCGATATAACGCACCGGATCAATCGGCTCATGTGTGGGGCCAGATGTGATCAACACACGCTTGCCCTTCAACAGACCATCCGACAATTTCGCCTCAACCGCGGCCACGATTTCCATTGGTTCCGCCATGCGTCCCAGTCCAAATTCCCCGCAGGCCATATCGCCCTCATTGGGACCAGAAAAGGCAACACCGTCATCGGCCAAGGTTGCGATATTGCGCTGTGTCGCCGCGTGATCCCACATGCGAACATTCATAGCAGGGGCGACCAAAACAGGGGTATCCGTGGCCAACAACAGGGTCGAGGCCAAGTCATTCGCCAAGCCATGCGCCATCTTCGCCATCAGGTCCGCAGTCGCAGGGGCGACCACAACCAGATCGGCAGAGCGTGACAGTTGGATATGGCCCATCTCAGCCTCATCCGTCAGATCAAACAATTCGCCATAGACTTTGGAACCAGACAACGCGGCTACAGACAATGGGGTTACAAACTCAGTCGCGGCACCCGTCAAAACAGGGGTCACAGCAGCGCCGCGCTCACGCAGTTTTCGGATCAAATCAAGACTTTTGTAGGCAGAAATCCCACCACCAATAATCAGTAGAATGCGTTTTCCGGTTAGCATTGAATGCCCCCAAATAGCTGGTCAATTGACCAACCATACTGCGGCGAACGGTGTTCTGCCAGCCCGTAAGATGCGCGTGACGCGCACCCTATCAATTCAGGAAATTTTGCACTTCTGTGCCGTGGGTTTCAAGCCATTTGCGCATTTTACCAAATGCAGCTGCTTCTAGTTGGCGCACGCGCTCTTTGCTAAGGGACAATTCTTTGCCCAAACTCTCCAATGTGCGTGGGTTGTCCTGCAGCTTGCGTTCACGCACAATGAAACGTTCGCGTTCGCTCAATGCTGCCATTGCGTCAAACAACCATGACCGCAACTGGGCAGTATCATGGGCGTGCTCAACCACTTCAGCAGCTTGTGCGCTATCGTCTTCAAGAGCATCGATCCACTCGCGGCCTTCATCTTCGACGGATTGGGTTGCGTTCAACGAATAGTCAGAGCCTGATAGGCGTCCTTCCATCATTTCAACGTCGTGCAATGGCACACCTATCTCGGTTGAGATCATCTGCATCAGCTGGTGCTTGTCCAATTTGACGCCTGCGGATTCGCTTTCGCGTTCCAAACGCGCTTGGACGCGGCGCATGTTAAAGAACAGTGACTTTTGCGAGGATGTGGACCCCGTACGCACCATCGACCAGTTCCGCATCACGTAATCTTGGACGGACGCTTTGATCCACCACATGGCGTAGGTCGAGAACCGAACACCGCGATCAGGGTCAAATTTCTCTGCCGCTTTCATCAACCCCAAACCTGCTTCTTGGATCAAATCGTTCATTGGCGCACCGTAGCGTTTGAACTTGGAGGCCATCGAAATGGCAAGGCGCATGTAGGCTGTGATCAAGCGGTGCAGAGCTTCTTCATCGCGGTTGTCACGCCATGCGTACGCCAGCCGCAGCTCCGTTTCAGCGTCTAACATTTCTGCTTTCATCGCTGTACGTGTGATCGAAATTTCTCTCGCCATGTCCAAAGCCATATCGGATCTCCCAAGTAATGAACGCTTGTTTTGCTCTTTCACTATAGGTACGCAGCAAACCAATCATTGGTTCACAATAGAGGCGAGAATGTTGCCAAATTTGTCTTTCGTTCTGGGTGGGGCCGCTTCGGGAAAATCCCTATTTGCGGAAAACCTAATTTTTAACAGTGGGTTAATGCCCCTCTACATTGCGACCTCCCGTATCTGGGATAACGAAACAAAATCACGTGTTGAGGTGCATAAATCGCGCCGCGATGACACTTGGACGACCGTCGAGGCTCCTTTTGATCTGGCACCCGCCCTTGCGACTGCCACCGCAGATCAGGCGATTTTGATCGATTGTGCGACCATGTGGCTGACCAATCATCTGCTTGAGGATCATGACCTATCGGCACAATCTGACATGCTGATTGATGCTCTCAAATCGTGCAAAGCCCCCATCGTCATCGTCTCTAACGAAGTGGGCCAAGGAATCGTTCCAGACAACGCGCTTTCACGTCAGTTCCGCGAGGCACAAGGCCGGCTGAACATCGCACTTGCCGCACAATCAGACCTTTCCGTTCAAGTGGTGGTGGGCCTGCCCAACGTCCTGAAAGGAATGCTACCATGACCGCCCCAACCACATGGCACTGGGTGCGCCACGGCCCAACCCACCAAAAGACATTTGTGGGCTGGCGGGACGTTCCGGCCGACCTATCAGACACCGATCAATTGGCCCGCCTTGCAGCCGATTTGCCATCAGATGCGGTGATCATTTCATCTGATCTAACGCGCTGCATCACAACAGCTGACGCGATCCAAGCAGGGCGCAAACGTTTGTCCAATAACCCACATCTACGCGAGTTGCATTTTGGCACGTGGGATGGCGTTCACTTTTCTGAAGTCTCAGAAAGGCACCCAGGCCTGTCACGCGCCTATTGGGAAACCCCCGGCCCGCACACACCGCCGGGTGGCGAAAGCTGGGATGAATCCGCCCACCGAGTCCACACAACAGTGCAACACCTCACACGCAAATACGCAGGG
>JABGTH010000147.1 GCA_018647275.1 Paracoccaceae bacterium | reverse complement strand
CAGCATCTTTTTCCATGTTTGGGTTGCACATGTCTGCGCCTAAATCGAATAGGTCATTTTGAATTCGGCTAAGGGCTTCATCAACAGTGCCTTCTGCGGTCAGGCGGGCAACGCCTACAAAACAGTTTAGTTCATCAGACGTGCCATAAGCAGTAACGCGCATTGAGTGTTTCGCAACACGTGCGCCATCACCCAAAGCGGTTTCGCCAGCATCGCCAGTTTTTGTATAAATCTTATTTAGAACGACCATGGGGTTACCCTCCGTTGCGTTTTAGGTAGGCGAAAATCAGGATCAAAACCACGGCAACAGCCTGTAGGATAATCCGCCAACGCATCAATTTGTTTGAATTGCTGTGGGCCCAGCCTTTGCCGCGGGCCAAGCCGCTGAGGCCAAGCATTAGGGCGACAATGACCGCCAGTACAGCAATAATTAGTACGTAAAACATCGGTCCACTCATCATGGCGCTCTCCAATTCGTCTTAATTACCGGTTCATGTAGCTGTGGGAACGCCAAAAGCGAAGACTTTTTCCGTTAGACGCGCGACAGCACCCAATCCAGTGCCCACGTTGGCAGTAAACGTCGTAAACCTGCCATCACATAAGTGGGGGTCGTGACAAAATATCGCGCACGTGGACGTTTGGATTCCAGCGCTTGTAACAGTTTTTGCACAACGGCTTCAGGTGGCAATTCAAATGGATCTGGGCCGTTTGAGTGGTAGAGACGGCTTAGCAAATTTGTCTCATAATGAGGTGCACGGGCAGCGTCTTTCCAATTGATCCAGCGCTCAAAGTGCGGGATCGCATTTTCGCGAATTTTGGAGGTGATCGGGCCCGGTTCAATCAAAACAATTTTGATATTCGTGTCGCGCATTTCAATGCGTAAGGTGTCGGTCAGGCCTTCGAGTGCAAACTTGCTGGCGTTATATGCGCCGCGCCATGGCATCGTCACTAATCCTAAAACGGATGAGCATTGGATAATCCGCCCATGTCCTTGTGCCCGCATGATGGGAAGTAACGAGCGCGTAAGCTCATGCCATCCAAAAAAGTTTGCTTCAAAGATTGAACGCAGGGCGTCCGTTGGCATGTCTTCAACCGCACCAGGGATTGCGTGAGCACCATTATTAAACAGGGCATCAAGCGTCCCGTCTGTCGCCTCGAGAACCTCGTTCAGGCCTTGGTGGATGCTTCCGGTGTCGGTGTAATCGATACGGGGGGCTTCAAAACCCATTGTACGTAACCGATCACAATCGACTTGTTGCTTGCAGGAAGCGAAAACTCGCCAGTCTTCTTCACGGAGTTTCATCGCAGCAGCGAGGCCAATTCCTGATGAACAGCCGGTTATCAATATCGATCGTTTTGCCATCTATTTCGCCCATCTAATTTGCGCGAACAATGCCGCTGTTTTGTGATATTCGGCTGTCGCGAAGTAGAAATTCAGCCATCCAGCCGAATGTCACACCGTCGAGCGAGCGCATTTCAATCCATCCGTCACCGTTGTCGTCCAATACTTCGACTTCCACGCCGCGGGTCAGTCGACCAACGACTTCGTAATCTGTGCTCAGACCACCGCGAACATTGGTGCGGTCTCCTGATACGATGCGGACGTCTTGAGCGGATGACGATGTGATCACTTCAAAGGTTTCAGGTTCGGCGATCAAGCTGAGCATTACCAACTCGCCAAGCGGTTCGTCGACGATGTCCACAACGAGCGAAGCAGGTGTGGCCTAAATTTTTCAGGCTGAGCCTGTGTTACAACCGATGCGAAGATCTTGGATTTTTCTTTAGAAACCAAGTTCACTGCGGCGCGGTTTACTTTAAATTCAGCTGCATCGGAACCTATGTCTTTTGTGGCATCTGCAATCTTAGCAAGGCCTTGTTTGACGGGTCCGACTTTAACACGGCTCAGCCTTAAGGCTTCACCATCAAAGTCTGATCCACAGCTTCGCTCATAAAAAGCTAAACCTAAAAACCGAAATGCAATAGTCACTAACTTAACCATTTAACGCCCCCCAAAGGCATGTGCCGCCTTGGCAGAGACGATTCATATTTAGAATATCACATAGCCGAAGTCGGTTGACCCGTTAGGGGGAAAAATTTATGCATTCGCGCATCACGTGTCATTGATGCAACGAGTTTTCGAAAGAAGAATCCTCTGCACAAGATTGGCGGCTTGTTCCCTGCAAAATGCACGGGTACACAGCATGTATGGCTGATATTGATGACACACCCTACATAAACATAAGCGAACCTCTGCGCCGTGCGCTGGGTGACAGGTATCTAACCTACGCTTTATCCACAATCATGCACCGCGCTTTGCCTGATGCGCGCGACGGTTTGAAACCGGTTCATCGCCGTATTCTTTATGCAATGCGTGAACTTAAATTGGCCTCAAATGGTGGTTTCCGCAAATCGGCCAAGATTTCCGGCGACGTGATGGGCAACTATCACCCACATGGCGATGCCGCGATTTATGATGCGATGGCCCGCTTGGCCCAAGATTTCAACGTGCGCTTTCCACTGGTAGACGGCCAAGGCAACTTTGGTAACATTGACGGGGATAACCCGGCGGCTGCTCGTTACACTGAGGCGCGCATGACGGCTGTTGCTGAGGCAATGCTGGAAGGCTTGAACGAAAACGCAGTTGATTTTCGTGAAAACTATGACGGTACACTGACTGAGCCTGTCGTGTTGCCGGCGCAGTTCCCGAACCTATTGGCCAATGGATCCAGTGGTATCGCTGTTGGGATGGCAACAAACATTCCCCCCCACAATATTTCCGAACTTTGCGACGCATGTTTGCACATGATTAAAGTGCCTGATGTGCGCGACGATACGCTGTTGAATTATGTGCCGGGGCCTGATTTTCCAACCGGTGGCATTATTGTTGAAAGCCCGGAAAGTATCGCGACAGCATACCGTACAGGTAAGGGTGGCTTCCGTCTGCGGTGTCGTTACGAGATCGAAGATCTTGGGCGAGGTCAGTGGCAAATTGTTATTACAGAGATTCCGTATCAGGTTCAAAAATCAAAACTGATCGAAAAGATCGCGGAACTAATCCAGCTGAAAAAGATTCCAATTCTAGCGGATGTGCGTGACGAATCTGCCGACGATATCCGCCTTGTACTTGAACCACGTTCGAAGAACGTCGACCCTGAAGTGTTGATGGGCATGATGTACCGCAGTTCTGACCTTGAATTGCGGTTCTCACTGAACATGAACGTCTTGATCGATGGCCTGACGCCAAAGGTCTGTTCGATGAAGGAAGTGCTGCGTGCGTTCCTTGATCACCGCCGCGAGGTTTTGATCCGTCGTTCCACCCATCGGATGGAAAAAATCGATCACCGTCTTGAAGTGTTAGAAGGCTTTATCGTTGCGTTTCTGAATCTGGATCGTGTCATTGATATCATCCGTTATGACGAAGACCCCAAAGCAGCTTTGATGCGCGAAGATTGGTCTAAAGAGCACAAGCGTGCGATGGAAGAAAAAGACTATATTTCGCCTGCGCCAAGTGGTGGTGAATTGTCTGAAGTACAGGCTGATGCCATTCTCAATATGCGCCTGCGCAGCTTGCGCCGTTTGGAAGAAATCGAGCTGCTCCGTGAACAAGCTGCCTTGATGGAAGAACGCGCTGGGCTTGAGGATTTGCTAGACAGCGAAGACATCCAGTGGACCAAAATTTCTGATCAGTTGAAAGAAACGAAAAAGCAGTTTGGCAAAGAATGGATCATTGACGGCGTGGCACGTGGCCAACGCTTGACGACATTTGCTGAAGCTGGCGAAGTGGCCGATGTGCCGCTTGAAGCGATGATTGATCGCGAGCCTATTACTGTCGTGTGCAGTCAAATGGGTTGGATCCGCGCCATGACGGGTCACATCGACTTGAACCGCGAATTGAAATTTAAAGATGGCGACGGCCCACGGTTTATCTTTCACGCCGAAACCACTGACCGCTTGTTGGTCTTCGGTGCGAATGGTCGCTTCTATACGCTGAGCGCCTCAACCTTGCCCGGTGGGCGCGGAATGGGTGAGCCATTGCGTTTGATGGTTGATCTGCCGAATGAAGCTGAAGTTCTTGATATCATGATACACAAACCGGGCCGCAAACTGTTGGTTGCCTCAACGGCTGGTGATGGATTTATTGTAGCAGAAGATGATGTTGTTGCCCAAACGCGCAGCGGTAAGCAGGTTCTGAACGTGCGTGGTGATACTAAGGCGCTGATTTGTAAACCTACCTATGGTGATAGTGTCGCTGTTGTTGGTGAGAACCGTAAAGTACTTGTGTTCCCACTGGATGAATTGCCAGAAATGGGCCGTGGTAAAGGCGTCCGTTTGCAAAAATATAAAGATGGTGGCTTGTCTGATGCCACGACCTTTACGCTTGAGGCTGGTCTAATTTGGCTGGATCCTGCGGGCCGTACGCGCACGGAAACTGAGCTGACTGAGTGGCAAGGAAAACGTGCAAGCGCTGGTCGCATGGCACCACGCGGATTTCCGCGGGACAATCGATTCAACTGACGGCAACGTACTCTCATCTTTAAATGACGCGCGTGTATTAGACGCGTGCAAGTGGGACGTATGATGAGCGAATAATTGATCGGCCGATATCTCGGCGATAAAAAACACTTTTCTGGCTGGTGATGAAAACCAGCTTTCTCACCTTGATCGCCGACCAGATGTTTGGCTGCAACCAAAACGTCGTTGTCTCCAAGGCGCAAATCCGCAGGGGCCGCGACGATGTGCATGCGATGATTAGGAGAAACCACAAGCTCGCCCTTGTTTCCGAGGACACCATCGGCAATTTGGATGGGCGTGTTGATACCCGTCGCCGCCACAGTGCAACGGCCAATCCAACGCAGTGGCTGCATGTGATCGTCGCGCGTCTGGATAAGATCGCCTTCACGCAGGTCGTCAATGAGACGCACCCCTTTTACCGTTTCGATCCATGTACCAATAAAGAATACGCTGTCGCACCGTCTGTATTAAAAGCGCCGAATGTATAAGTAACGCCAGAGCTAAGAGGGAAGTCGGATACAAAGAGAGGTCTATATTTCGTGGCACCATTGGTGGCGATGAAATAGATTGTCCCGCTGGATCCATTGGACCCCGTGATGGCATATTTGTAACGCAAATCGACAGTGTCGGTTACGTTCATGCCGGTTGCGGTGGAGGCTGGGACATCTTGATCCGGAGCATCTGCGCCACCTGTATGTATCAGGTTACCGAAATTACTGTCATCAACGCCATCGGGGTCGTCTATAAAAATATTTCCAGCCTCACCAATCGTAAAGCTGCCAGAGTGTGGATGTGTATTATTACCCAATGAAAAATTATAGGTGAGGACAGTTTTGTTTGCCATTTGAAATCCAACTCAACCACTTGTTATGGATGTCCCATAACCAGCATGTGACGTGGAACTGCGCAAAAAAAGAGGCGACGGAGAGGTGTTTGTGTGGTTCCATTTGCGAGGGGCGCGTTCAACCCCTATCCCTAAGCAGGTTCCGCCGTTAACCATACTCCGCCTTCTGGCCGCAGTGTCAAAATCATAACCGGTTCTGGAGCGCGTCCTTTGATGGGTGTGAATTTGAATTTGGAGAGCAGTGTCGCCATAATGATTACGGCCTCTTGCAATGCGAAGGATGCGCCGATGCAAATGCGTGGTCCGTCCCCGAAAGGCAGGTAGGCATAGCGCGGCACGGCTTTGCGATCTTCAAAACGTTCAGGACGGAAGCTGTCAGGGTCGTCCCACAACAGTTCGTTACGATGCAGCACATAGATTGGCACCATAACGGTATCGCCTGTTAAAATTTCACGATCGCATAGGGTGTCGTCTTTTTGCGCCGTGCGTGAAATGATCCCTGCAGGTGGATAAAGGCGCAGGGCCTCGTCGATGATCTGGCGGATGAAGGGCAGGTTGGCAACGTCGTCACCTGTGGCGGCGCGCCCTTGCAATACATCTTGGGCCTCTTGGCGCGCACGTGTTTGGGCGTCTTGGTCAAAGGCCATCAGATACATTGACCATGCCAATGTGAGGGCCGTTGTTTCGTGTCCCGCGACGATAAAGGTAAGCAAGTTGTCACGCAGTTCGGCTGTGTTCATTTTGCGCTTGGTTTCTGGGTCAACGCCGGCCAGCAGCAAATCCAACAGATCCGGCACGCCCTCATGCCCACGTGCGGCGCGATCAACGATAGCCTTATCCGCCATCGCCTTCATCTCCTTCATGGCTTTGCCAGACCGCATCCGCCCGGGGCGCGGCACCCAATCAGGTGCTCCTAGGATATCGAACAGTGAAACTTTTCCAGCTTCAGCGATGTAGTCATCAATCGCGTTGTGCACACCATCACGATCAAACGTATCGTCGCCCGAAAATGTCACATCCGCGATAACGTCAAATGTGGTGGTAACCATTTCGGCTAGCATATCGATACCGCGTGGACCTGCGTCAGTGATGCGCTCAGCGGCCCGTTGCGCGGCAGAGGTCATGATCGGCGCAAGGTTCATCATGTTGCGGTGGGTAAATACGGGGGCGGCAGCGCGGCGTTGCCAGCGCCAATGTGCTCCTTCTGCCACGAATAGTGATTCCCCAATGGCGGGTTTCAGCAGGTTTTTGGTTACGTCAGATTTTGGGTAGTCATTCACGCGATCCAGCAAGATTTCGCGTATTGCCTCAGGGTCCATAACCATGTGCCAACGCTTGCCTGTTTTGCCTGAGACCATCGCCTGTTTGGTGGCGATTTGGGGTAAGATACGCAGCAGGTTTTTACGTGCAACCCTTAGGCTTTTGAAGACCCCCCATGGTTCATTGACTAATGGCACAGATACAGGATTTGCAGCGGGGCGGGTGGTGTTTGGCATAATAATACTCCAGGCATATGTAATTACTTTAAGTGCCGCAGCGGTGATGGCAATCTTTGTGACCAATTGCGTGCATGGGCGTGCTGATGTATCGCAGTGTGAAACCGTTGGGGAGGATCAGCATGTTGCGTAATATTTTTGTCGGTTTACTGATGGTGAGCGTTGCAGCCTGTAGCGGTGCTGCTGATTTGCAAGACGCACCTGCGCCACTGGGCGATTTCAGATTAGGCCACAACATTGTCGTAGCACCTAAGGTTGTCAAAGGACCGCTGAGCCGAAATGCCACTGAAGAGGAGCTGACCACCGCTTTACAAACAGCGATTGCCGAACGGTTTGATCGCTATGAGGGTAAAAAGCTGTACCACTTTGGTGTGAGCGTTGAGGGCTACGTTTTGGCCGCGCCGGGCATCCCTCTGTTGCTGGCTCCGAAATCAATGATGTTTGTGAACATTTCTGTTTGGGACAACGCGGCAAATGCGAAAATGAATACGAAGGCTCATAAAATCACAGTGCTTGAATCGCTAGATCAAGGCCCGCTTCTTGGCTCAGGATATACCAAGTCGGCTGAAGAACAATTGAAGAACCTCAGTCAAAACGTAGCGAAATCAATTGAACGGTATCTGACCAAACAGAAAGCTGAAAAAGGCTGGTTTACTGGAGAATAAGAGGAATAAGGCAACCTAAGTTGCAACGCCTTTGGGCGATACGTCGCAGTTCTTATAACTGGTGCTTGATTTATATGTGAAATGGCAATAACTGGCGCGTCAAAGTACACGGGTCAACAACGACCCCTCAACCAAAGGGTGCCAACATGGCTAAGGAAAAGTTCGAACGTAATAAACCGCACGTTAACATCGGCACAATTGGCCACGTTGACCACGGCAAGACTACATTGACTGCTGCGATCACTAAATATTTTGGTGACTTCCAAGCGTATGACCAAATT
>JABGTH010000166.1 GCA_018647275.1 Paracoccaceae bacterium | reverse complement strand
TGGTGGCGTTGCTCAGGGTGGCCAACAGTCATTCCTCGAAGCTTCTCAAGCTGGTAAGATCCAATTTGAAAACGCTCAGACATTGACCAACGCCCAAGGCGACATCATGGTCATGGGTCGCAGCATGAAGATTGCGATCATGGATGAAAATGGCAACGAACGTGCAAGCCACAAAATCAGCTATGGTACCAAACTGTTTGTAACCGATGGTCAAGACGTGGCTGCTGGCGACAAAATGTTCGAATGGGATCCATACACATTGCCAATGATCGCGGAGAAATCCGGTACAGCGAAATTCGTCGACCTTGTCAGCGGTATCGCAATCCGTGATGAAACCGATGAAGCGACAGGCATGACCCAGAAGATCGTTATCGACTGGCGCTCTGCTGCTAAAGGCAACGAGCTGAAACCAGAGATCATCTTGGTCGACAAAGACGGCGAGCCAGTGCGCAATGACGCGGGCAACCCTGTGACCTACCCGATGTCTGTAGATGCGGTTCTCTCGATCGAAGATGGTCAAGAAGTCGTTGCTGGTGAAATCGTTGCGCGTATCCCGCGTGAAGGTTCTAAGACCAAGGACATTACCGGTGGTTTGCCACGGGTTGCTGAATTGTTCGAAGCACGTCGTCCAAAAGACCATGCAATCATCGCCGAAATCGACGGCTATGTACGCTACGGCAAAGATTACAAAAACAAGCGCCGCATTGCGATCGAGTCTGCAGATGACCCAGATTACAAAGTGGAATACATGGTGCCTAAAGGTAAGCACATTCCGGTAGCGGAAGGTGACTTTATCAAGAAGGGTGAGTACATCATGGACGGTAACCCTGCTCCGCACGATATTCTTGCGGTTATGGGGGTCGAAGCGCTTGCAAACTATATGATCGACGAAGTCCAAGACGTTTATCGTCTACAAGGTGTTAAAATTAACGATAAACACATCGAAGTCATTGTGCGTCAAATGTTGCAAAAGTGGGAAGTCCAAGAATCTGGCGATACTACAATGCTCAAAGGCGAACATGTGGATAAGCAAGAGTTCCTTGCGGCCAATGCTAAAGCTGTGTCCAAGAAAGGTCGCGAAGCCAAAGGCGAACCGATCCTATTGGGCATCACCAAAGCGTCGTTGCAAACACGCTCGTTTATCTCAGCGGCGTCTTTCCAAGAGACAACACGCGTTCTTACTGAAGCTTCGGTACAGGGCAAGCGCGACAAACTTGTTGGTCTTAAAGAGAACGTTATTGTGGGTCGCCTGATCCCAGCTGGTACAGGTGGCGCTACGCAACAGATGCGTACGATTGCAACTGATCGTGACAATGTAGTGGTCGAAGCCCGCCGCATCGAAGCCGAAGCAGCCGCCGCGCTTGCAGCACCTGCTCCATCAAATGATGTGGTTGGTGGTGATGTCTTTGCGAACATGCCAAGCGACGACGAGAGCGGCGATTAATCTCTGCGATCTAAGAAATTGAATTGGCCCCTGTGCAGCGATGCATGGGGGCCTTTTTATTTCTGACGCGGCGCATGCAATGCGTCTTAAGGGCTTAGTACTATCTAGTGCAGATCATGGTCGATTGACTAAGGATGTCATAGGAACGAGTGTATGAAATGAGGCCTATAGGAATTGGGCAATTTTTTTTGCATGTCTGAAAAGGTGATGAGATGAGTGCCAACCAAATTGGTGCGCTGTTTATGATGGCGTCGATGGCTTGCTTCACCTTGAATGATATGTTCATGAAGGTAACGAATGGGGCGATCCCGCTATTCCAGCTTTTGTTTTTACGCGGAATTCTCACGACGCTTTTGATCATCTTGTTGGCCCGTTGGCTGAATGCTCTTCATTTCAAGATCGCTCGCCGCGACTGGGGGCTGATCGGTTTGCGCAGCGCGAGCGAAATGGTCACTGCCTATTTTTTTATCACCGCACTTTTTAACATGCCGCTTGCCAATGTCACGGCCACACTTCAAGCGTTGCCACTAACCGTGACACTAGGCGGTGCGTTGTTGTTCCGCGAAAAGGTTGGTTGGCGCAGGATGAGTGCAATCTTGATTGGTTTCATTGGAATGCTCTTGATCGTCCGACCTGGTGCCGAAGGATTCAATATCTACGGTATCTACGCGTTGCTGGCCGTTCTTGGCGTGACCATTCGTGATCTGGTTACTCGCCAACTTTCGGTTGATGTGCCTTCAATGACGGTCACCTTGGCAGCGTCTGTCACAGTGATGGGGTTCTCAGGCGCGGCATCGTTGGCAACACCTTGGGTCGCTATCAGTGGAATGCACGCTCTCATGGTTATTGGATCATCCATATGTATATTCGGGGGCTATTATTTCAGTGTCCGCGTCATGCGCGTTGGGGAAATATCGTTTATTGCACCTTTTCGTTATACTGGTTTGATCTGGGCACTGGTGTTGGGATGGTTGGCCTTTGGGGACTGGCCAGCCCCTTTAACATTGTTGGGTGCTGGCATTGTTGTCGCGACAGGTTTGTTCACGCTATACCGTGAAAGAGCGACGAAATATGCATAGCTTAGAGGTTATCAGTAGGTGAGGCTTTCCAATTGGAACACCAAGCCAAGTTTGCATCTGCACGCAGCGTGTTTTTTACCCACAAAAAGTGATTGCGTGCTAATTGATTGTAAGCCACCGATTGCGGGCCCGTCGATCAAATGTGTTTGGAAATTTTGAGATGGAGCATTTTATGAACGCTACCACACTGTGGAAGTTAGTTTTAAAAATGGCTCTGGCGCTTTGCACCACTACAAACTTACAGTGCAGCTAAAAAATGCCGACGTAATACATACGTTGTACCGACATTGGATTTTTCCATGTTTTCATGGCTGTTGACACACCATGCGACTCCCCATATAGACCTGCTATCTCGGAGTGTGGGGGAACCCACCATATCCGAAATCATGTCTAAAGTGGTCAAGATCCGTCCTAATGCTGGACCGTTCCTCTGAAAACCCACCGCAACGTTCACCTCGGTACGGGGACGTCGCGGTCTTTTTGCTTTGCAAGAGGGATAGTCATGCGAATTTGAGCCGCAAGGGCCTCTGCCTTTGTATAAGATGTGAGCTAAACGGGGAATAACCGCCAATGCCAACGATCCAACAGCTGATCCGTAAACCACGGCAGCCAAAGCGTAAAACTTCTAAGTCCCAGCACTTGGAAGCATGTCCGCAAAAACGTGGCGTATGTACGCGCGTTTACACAACAACACCTAAGAAACCGAACTCCGCGATGCGTAAGGTTGCCAAAGTGCGCCTAACGAACGGTTTCGAGGTCATCTCCTACATTCCAGGTGAGAGCCACAACCTTCAGGAACACTCTGTTGTTCTGATCCGCGGCGGTCGTGTAAAAGACCTTCCGGGTGTGCGTTACCACATTCTGCGCGGTGTTCTTGATACGCAAGGCGTAAAAGATCGTAAACAACGTCGTTCGAAATACGGCGCCAAGCGTCCTAAATAAGGAGATCAGCAGATGTCACGTCGTCACGCCGCTGAAAAACGCAAAATCCTACCTGACGCTAAGTTCGGTGATTTGATTTTGTCTAAGTTCATGAACAACCTGATGGTCGATGGTAAGAAATCTACCGCCGAACGTATCGTATACAATGCGATGGATCGGGTTGAAACTAAGATCAAACGTGTACCACTTGAGGTGTTCCACGAAGCTCTTGAAAACATTCAACCTTCCGTCGAAGTGCGCTCACGCCGCGTCGGTGGTGCAACGTACCAGGTTCCAGTTGAAGTTCGTCCCGAACGTCGTCAGGCTCTTGCGATCCGCTGGTTGATCAAAGCTGCGCGTTCACGTAACGAAAACACCATGGAAGAGCGCCTTGCGGGCGAGCTTATGGACGCTGTCCAGTCCCGTGGTACAGCCGTTAAGAAACGCGAAGACACTCACAAAATGGCCGAAGCTAACAAAGCTTTCAGCCACTACCGCTGGTAAGAGGAGCGCACCAATATGGCACGCGAATATCCACTCGACCTTTACCGGAACTTTGGCATCATGGCACACATTGATGCGGGTAAAACCACCTGTTCAGAACGCATTTTGTTCTACACGGGCAAAGAGCATAACATCGGTGAAGTTCACGATGGCGCTGCAACCATGGACCACATGGAGCAGGAGCAAGAGCGCGGAATTACTATCACGTCCGCCGCGACAACCACGTTCTGGGAGCGCACAGAAGACGGCACAACGCCTGACTCTGCAAAGCACCGCATGAACATCATCGACACACCAGGCCACGTTGACTTCACAATTGAAGTTGAGCGTTCCTTGGCTGTTCTCGATGGTGCGGTTTGTGTTCTAGACGCCAACGCTGGTGTTGAACCACAGACTGAAACTGTTTGGCGTCAGGCTGACCGCTACAAAGTTCCACGTATGGTTTTTGTAAACAAAATGGACAAAATCGGCGCGGACTTCTTTAACTGCGTTCACATGATCGAAGATCGTACTGGTGCAAAAGCAATTCCAGTTGGTATTCCGATCGGTGCTGAGACAGAGCTAGAAGGTCTTCTTGATCTCGTAACCATGGAAGAGTGGTTGTGGGAAGGTGAAGATCTTGGCGCGTCTTGGGTCAAAGCTCCTATTCGTGACAGCCTGAAAGAGATGGCTGATGAGTGGCGCGGTAAGATGATCGAAGCGGCTGTTGAGCAAGACGACGACGCGATGGAAGCTTACCTGATGGAAGGCGTCGAGCCTGAAGTTAAAGAGCTTCGCGCTTTGTTGCGTAAGGGGACTTTGGCTATGGCATTTGTGCCTGTCCTAGGTGGTTCTGCGTTCAAAAACAAAGGCGTCCAGCCATTGCTCAACGCGGTTGTTGACTACTTGCCGAGCCCCCTCGACGTGGTTGACTACATGGGGTTTAAGCCTGGCGATGAGACAGAAACTCGTGACATCCCGCGCCGTGCGGATGATGACATGCCGTTCTCTGCTTTGGCGTTCAAAATTTGGAATGACCCGTTTGTTGGCTCGCTGACATTCACACGCATCTACTCTGGGAAACTAGAGAAGGGCGATACATTCTTGAACTCAACTAAAGGCAAAAAAGAGCGCGTTGGCCGCATGATGATCATGCACTCCAACGACCGTGATGAAATCACAGAAGCATTCTCTGGTGACATTATCGCTCTTGGTGGTCTTAAAGATACGACAACTGGTGACACGCTTTGCGCGACATCCGATCCTGTTGTTCTTGAAACAATGACGTTCCCTGATCCTGTGATCGAGATCGCTGTTGAGCCAAAAACTAAGGCTGATCAAGAAAAAATGGGTATCGCTTTGGCACGTTTGGCTGCTGAGGATCCTTCATTCCGCGTGGAAACTGACTTTGAATCTGGTCAGACTATTATGCGTGGCATGGGCGAACTTCACTTGGACATCCTTGTTGACCGTATGCGTCGCGAATTTAAAGTCGAAGCGAACATTGGTGCGCCGCAAGTGGCATACCGTGAGACCATCGGCCACGAAGTTGAGCACTCATACACCCACAAGAAACAGTCCGGTGGTTCTGGTCAGTTCGGCGAAGTTAAATTGCTGATCTCTCCAACAGTACCTGGTGAAGGTTACTCGTTTGAGTCTAAAGTCGTTGGTGGTTCTGTTCCAAAAGAATACATCCCTGGCGTCGAAAAAGGCATCAAATCAGTTATGGACAGCGGTCCATTGGCTGGCTTCCCAGTGATCGACTTCAAAGTGCAATTGCTTGAGGGCAAGTACCACGATGTTGACTCCTCGATCCTCGCATTCGAAATCGCTGCACGTATGTGTATGCGTGAAGGTATGCGTAAAGCTGGCGCTAAGTTGCTTGAGCCAATCATGAAAGTCGAAGTTATCACGCCTGAAGACTATACAGGCGGTATCATCGGCGATCTGACTTCACGTCGTGGTCAGGTTCTGGGGCAAGATACACGCGGCAACGCGATCGCTATCGACGCTCAAGTGCCTTTGGCTAACATGTTCGGTTACATCAACACGTTGCGTTCGATGTCGTCCGGCCGTGCAAACTTTACAATGCAGTTCGGCCACTACGAACCAGTTCCGCAGAACATCTCTGACGAGATCCAAGCGAAATACGCATAAACGGGATGGCGGGGATTTACCCCGCCCTACCCACCAAATGTAGGGCAAAGATTGCTTTGCCATCCAAATGATTAGGAGGCCAACATGGCTAAGGAAAAGTTCGAACGTAATAAACCGCACGTTAACATCGGCACAATTGGCCACGTTGACCACGGCAAGACTACATTGACTGCTGCGATCACTAAATATTTTGGTGACTTCCAAGCGTATGACCAAATT
>JABGTH010000257.1 GCA_018647275.1 Paracoccaceae bacterium | reverse complement strand
ATTAAGGCAAGTTTGTGGCAGGCGCTTCTATTTGGGGGGGGGTGTGACTCAAATGTGGCAGTGGGCAAGTTGGCTTAAGCTACTGTAAAGTATATAAATTTCACGATATTTTGCAGAAAGTCAAATAAGGCAACAAATAGGCAATTGCCTCAATTGGACAAAATATCCAAAACTAAAAGTGATATTTTCGGGGTTAGCGGAGTTGAGCTCGATGGGTGCCGGTCGCCTTCTTTTGGGCTCAGGCGTCCGGCAGTTTTTTAGCGTTGGCCGCGTGCCATAAAGGCGAGGCGCTCAAACAAGTGCACGTCTTGTTCGTTCTTCAACAACGCGCCGTGCAATTTAGGCAATGCGGCGGTGCCGGATTTCAGGTCCTCGGCCGTCATGTCTTCTGCCAACAACAACTTCAACCAATCCAACACTTCAGAGGTTGATGGTTTCTTTTTCAAACCAGCTTGTTCGCGAATATCGAAAAACTGGGTGAGGGCGGTCGTTAATAATTGTTCTTTGATGCCAGGGTGATGCACTTCAACGATCGCACGCATAGTTTCCATGTCGGGAAAGCGAATGTAGTGAAAGAAGCAACGGCGTAGAAACGCGTCTGGGAGTTCTTTTTCATTGTTTGACGTGATAATCACGATAGGACGGTTCACCGCTTTGACCGTTTTACCAGTTTCGTAGACAAAGAATTCCATCTTATCTAGCTCTTGAAGAAGGTCATTCGGGAATTCGATATCTGCTTTGTCGATCTCATCAATCAACAGTACAACCTTTTCTCCAGCTTCAAAGGCCTCCCAAAGTTTACCTTTGCGGATATAGTTGGCGACATCGTGGACCTTTTCTTCGCCCAACTGACTGTCGCGTAAGCGAGAAACCGCATCGTACTCATACAGCCCTTGCTGCGCGCGAGTGGTCGATTTGATGTTCCATTCGATCATACGCAGGCCCAACGAGGAGGCAATTTGCTTCGCAAGTTCTGTTTTGCCCGTACCAGGTTCCCCCTTAACGAGCAGTGGCCTCTCTAATGTGACAGCTGCATTCACCGCGATTGTTAGGTCATCTGTTGCAACATAGCTTTCGGTGCCTTGAAATTTCATAACAATCTCCGATCTTGCGTAATTATTTGCTCTAGATCGTTTTAGACACATCTACGCAGAATTGTGTAGTGACAATAACGAGGCGCTGCGTTAGACGCTGCGGCAGATGGCAATGTTTATGCATGATGCGGAGAAGTGCATGATCGACCTAAGCCAAACGGAGGGGAATAAGATGAAACAGGAAGTGTTTCTACCAGACGATTATCGTCCAGCCGACGACGAACCGTTCATGAACGATCTTCAGGTGGAATATTTCCGCCGCAAGCTGAACAACTGGAAAGACGAGTTGCAGGCTGGAACCCGTGACACCATCGAAGCATTGCAAGATGGGACACGTAATATTCCAGATGTAAACGACCGTGCGTCTGAAGAGACAGATCGCGCTCTTGAGCTACGTACACGTGACCGCCAGCGCAAACTAGTTTCCAAGATTGATGCAGCGCTTCGTCGGATTGACGAAGATGAATTCGGATATTGCTCAGTTACGGGCGAACCAATTTCATTGAAGCGTTTGGATGCACGTCCGATCGCGACAATGAGCCTTGAGGCGCAAGAACGCCACGAGCGTCGCGAAAAGGTTCACCGTGACGATTGATTGTCGCTGATAAGAATTTAAGTTAATGGCGCGTAGGGCAAGTCCCTTGCGCCTTTTTCGTATTTAGGGGCTTCAAATGATACGCAGTGCGATTGTAATTGGTGTCGGTATCGCCGGTATGGCCTCTGCTGCAGTGTTGGGGCGAATGGGTGCGTCTGTGACCGTACTGGAGCAAGCCCCCGTGCTGGGCGAGGTCGGGGCGGGGCTGCAAGTCAGCCCTAATGGCCTTTGCGTCTTGCGCGCCTTGGGGCTTGAGCCTGAGTTGATCAATCGAGGTGCATTGCGCGCCAAAGCAGTTTCGTTGCGCGATGGCCGGCGATCGGGCGAGGTCGCCCGTTTGGATTTACAGCGCTTGGCTCCTGATCAGGCCTATTACTTTGTGCACCGCGCGGATCTGTTGGATGTGCTTAAAGGCGCTGCTAAACGTGCATCTGCTGACATCAGAGTGCATCAAACCGTCACCGAAGTTCGAAAAGGCGACATCCCTGAGGTCGTACTTACCAATGGAGATGTTTTGCGCGCGGAATTGATTGTAGGCGCGGATGGAGTCCATTCTGTTGCCCGGTCAACGCTTAACCCGAAGTCCTCGGCATTCTTTACAAAACAAGTTGCGTGGCGCGCAATTGTGCCAAATGTTGTTGCCCACCCGAATGAAGCCCGCGTTTATATGGGGCCTGGTAAACATATCGTTTCATATCCTTTGCGTGGCGGTTCCTTTGTTAACTTAGTTGCAGTTGAGGAGCGCAATGACTGGCAGGATGAGGGATGGCAGCAACATGGTGATCCCGACCAGCTTCGCACCACATTCGCTGAATTTACCGGTGGTGCGGCCCCTCTATTAGACGCGGTGGAACAAACATCTCTTTGGGGACTATTCCGCCATCCAGTTGCGTCAACCTGGTACGATCAAGGGGTTGCATTGGTCGGCGACGCCGCACACCCTATGCTGCCGTTCATGGCACAAGGTGCCAACATGGCACTAGAAGATGCGTGGGACTTAGGGCGCGCGCTTAAGGCAGGTAGTATCCGAAGCTATCAAAGCCGGCGCCTTAAACGTGTAACTAAAGTTGTTAAGACAACACAAGGTAACGCCAAACGCTATCACCTGCGTTCGGGTCCAATTCGTTTGGCCGCACATTTAGGTTTAAAAACCGTAAGCAAGGTGGCACCAT
>JABGTH010000141.1 GCA_018647275.1 Paracoccaceae bacterium | reverse complement strand
CCGTATCCAGGAACATCCATCAGACGTTCCGCAAGTTCCTCACAGACACAGGGCTCATTACATGCCCGCGTACGAACCAGAACCGCACGCTGTACAGTCTGCGCCACACTTACGCGACCTTTGCGCTGCTTAACGACGGTATGGATATACACGCACTAGCCATACAAATGGGCACATCAATTGGCATGATTGAGCGCCATTACAGCCATCTTACGCCGCGCCTCAAAAAGGATATGCTCACGGGCAAAAGGTATGAGTTATCGCGGGATGAGTTTGCGGATCAGCATGACACTAGAGAGTTATGACGAACAACACGTTGGGCGGATAGCAGACGTTCGCTGCGGTTTGGATAGAGGTCCGCTGTGCGGACGAAGTAGCCGTACACTGAGCATGGATCGACGTCAGGGGTGACCAATAGAAATTAGCGCCCAAAGAGATAGACTATTGATCTGTCGCTTGGAGTAATTCTCGAAGGTTTAGGGTTTGAGCGGGCCGATCACGGAAATCGAGGGCCGAGTTTAGATCGACGAGGTGGCTTTGCATCAGTTCTTCGGCGTTTTGTTCGTCCCCATCGGCAATTGCCTGCACCAGTGCATGATGAGCGTGGCTTTCGCAAAGCGCACTTTCGCGACGCCAATAGAGCGCGATGACCAGCGAGGAGCGCGCGATCAATGTTTCGATAAACCGCCCAATCGTGTCCTGATCGGCAATCCGTGCGATTTCGATATGGAAGCGCCCTGACAGGTTCAGCGCGCGACCATTGTCACCCGCATCCAAAGCGGCATGTTCTTTGGCGATGTGATCTTTCAAAATTTCAATGTCACTTGGGGTGGCCCTGCTAGCAGCAGAACGAGCCGTGCGCGGCTCCAGCAACGCGCGCGCTTCAAACACTTCGCGGGCCTCGCGCGGTGTGGGGCTTGCGACGAAAGCACCTTTGTTCCGTTGGATTTCTACAAGCTGAATATGCGCGAGGGATTGGAGTGCCGCGCGTACAACAGTGCGAGACACGTTGTAGATTTCACCAATTTCGTCCTCACCCAGCTTTGTCGCTGGCGCGAGACGATGTTCATGGATCGCTAAAGCCAGCGCATCAACCACTTTTTGTGTGACATCTTTTGGTTTGGGCGTGGAGATGTGCAGTAACGACATGGGTGTTTCCTTCAGAATCACTGATGCCAGAGGCATGCTGCGTAAACAAGATGCAGCAATATTGTATACAATAAAGTATATACATTGTGTTCAAAATTTATGCACCGCAGAATTTATCCGCTCAATTTTGCGCCATTGGCCTGACTTCTTCCTAAAAACCGCAGGCACTGTTTGAACTTACATCATCACAAGCGCTCGGATGAATTCAACACAGGAGCGTACATGACTTTAAAACATGATCTGGAACTGGTCGACGTCACCAAGCGCTATGGCTCGACCGTTGCGGTGGAAGCGATACAGCATAGGTTCCAGCCGTCCTCATACACCTGCTTACTTGGCCCTTCGGGCTGCGGAAAATCATCAACCCTGCGGATGATTGCAGGCCATGAAAGCGTGACTGAAGGTTCGATTTTGTTGTCTGGGCGCGATATTTCCAATCTACCACCAGCCCAGCGTGGCACAGCGATGATGTTCCAAAATTACGCATTATTTCCACATTTGAGCGTACGCGACAATATCGCCTTCAGTTTGAAAATGAAGGGGGTGGACGTCAAGGAACGCTACATCAAAGCGGGCGAGATGCTGGAGTTGGTCGACCTAACGGCGCTTGCAGACCGACTGCCTGATCAATTGTCTGGCGGACAGCAACAACGCGTTGCGCTGGCCCGTGCATTAATTACTCGCCCTGAGGTCTTATTGCTGGATGAACCACTGTCCGCGCTCGATCCGTTTTTACGCATTCGAATGCGCGGCGAACTCAAAAAACTGCAAAAAGAACTAGGTATCAGTTTTATTCATGTCACCCACGGGCAAGACGAAGCACTCGCTCTGGCTGATGAAATCGTTGTGATGAATGATGCTGTGATCGAACAAGCAGGCCCTGCGCGTGACGTTTTCAACGCTCCTAAAACCCGATTTGTGGCGCAGTTTATGGGTGGGCACAATGTTATCTCGCTGCCCAATGGCTGTTTCGCAATTCGCACAGATGCCGTCACCGTCACTGCGCATAAAAAAGGTACCTTGAGCGCACAGGTGATGGCCGTTGAATACCAAGGCACCCACGTCTCTTTGATGTCGCATATTTCCGGCGACCAAGAGGTGACGGCCATTGTGCCCGAAGCAGAATACTTCACGACCCCGCATCAACCTGGCGACCAGATTGGTCTGCATTGGGATGCCAAAAACCTTCACCCACTGACCGCATAAACGTGGCAATTCACAACCAACAAGGAGACGAAAAATGACAAAGTTTACTTCCCGTACAGGCCTAAGCCGCCGCGCATTGTTGAAAGGTGCTGCATCCACAGCTATCGCTGCTGGATCAACAACTTTGGGCGCACCGATGCTTTGGGCGCAAAACATCAAGGACGTCACCATTCGCCAGTTCGGCACAGGGGTGTCCAACCTTAATGATGTCGCCAACAAAGTGAAGGAAGACCTTGGCTTTACGCTTGAAATGACTGCACTTGACACGGACAGCGTGACACAACGCGCAGCTACACAGCCCAACAGCTTTGACATTGCAGACATCGAGTACTTCATCTGTAAAAAGGTCTGGGCCGCTGGCAACATGCAGGCAATGGACACGTCCAAGATCGCCAATTACGACAAGATCGCCGGTACCTTCCGCAGCGGTCTTTTGACACCGACAAGTACGATCGCACAAGGCACAGCACCACATACTGTCGGCTTTACATCGGGCCAGAATGGTACGGAATTTATTCAAGAAGAATCTGGTTGGATGACCCTGATTCCAACGATCTACAACGCCGATACGCTAGGCATTCGCCCCGATCTGATCGGCCGTCCGATCAACAACTGGTCCGAGCTTTTAAATCCAGAGTTTAAGGGGAAAGCATCGATACTTGATATCTCGTCTATCGGTATTATGGACATGGCGATGGTCGTGGAATCCATGGGCGAATACACTTACCCCGACAAAGGCAACATGACCAAAGAAGAGATAGATCTGACGCTTGGCATCTTTACTGAGGCCAAGAAAAACGGCCAGTTCCGTGCGTTCTGGAAGTCGTTTGACGAAAGCGTCAACCTGATGGCGTCCGGCGAAGTTGTGATCCAATCCATGTGGTCCCCTGCGATCACAGCCGTCAAATCGCAAGGTGTCCCATGCGTCTACCAGCCTTTGGAAGAAGGCTACCGCTCGTGGGGCGGCGGCTTGGGCATCTCTGCTGCACTGTCTGGTCTGGAGCTTGAAGCTGCCTATGAATACATCAACTGGTATCTGTCCGGTTGGGTTGGCGGCTATCTGATGCGTCAGGGCTACTACTCTGCTGTTCCCGAAACGTCGAAAAAGTTCATGACCGCAGACGAATGGGGCTTTTGGTACGAAGGCAAAGCCGCCCAAGGTGACATTTTGTCCCCAACTGGCGACAAACTGGCCGGTACGGGCGAAGTTCGCGATGGTGGGGCCTTCCTTGACCGCATGGGATCAGTCGTGTGCTGGAACTCGGTCATGGACGAGAACCAATACATGGTCCGTAAGTGGAACGAATTTATCGCCGCTTAAGAACATCCAATGGGTGCGCCGACCGGCGCACCCACCCAATCCAACATAAAGAATACTCATGAAAAAGCTGTTAGAAAATCGCAATGTAACCGGCTGGCTGATGGTGTCCCCGCTTGCGGCTGTACTGCTCGTTTTTCTCGTGATGCCGATTGCACTTATCGTAATCGTAAGCTTTTGGCGTGCGACCGAATTTTCCATCATTCCGGCCTTTGAATGGGACAATTATGCTTTCCTGTTTGGGTCACCCGTCACCTACACCGTCTTTTTCAACACGTTCAAATATGCGTTCATTACATGGGCGTTTACCTTAATAATCGGATTCACCGTTGCCTACTATCTGGCATTCCACATTCGAAGCCTGACGTGGCAGGTTGCATTGTTTTTGCTATGCACGATCCCATTCTGGACGTCCAACATCATCCGCATGATCAGTTGGATCCCGTTCCTTGGGCGTAACGGCATCGCTAATTCCACGATGATGTCTTGGGGCGTAATAGACGAACCGGTCGAGTGGCTGCTGTTCTCAGATTTCGCCGTCATCCTCGCATTTGTGCACCTCTATACCTTGTTCATGGTCGTCCCGATCTTCAACACGATGATGCGGATCGATAAATCCCTGATCGAAGCTGCGCGGGATGCAGGCGCGAACGGTGCGCAAATCTTGTGGAACGTCATCATCCCCCTGACCAAGCCGGGGATCATGATTGGCACGATCTTTGTAGTCACGCTGGTGATGGGTGATTTCATTACCGTGCGGTTTATGTCGGGAAGCCAATCCGCCAATGTGGGCCGCTTAATATCGAACGACATTGCATTGCTTCAATACCCTAGCGCCTCGGCCACAGCGATTGTGCTGCTGGCGACCGTGCTGATTACCATCGGCATCTTGTTGCGCTTTGTCGACATCCGGAAGGAACTGTAATGGAACCGCGCCCAAGATCGTTCTACGTCCTCTCCGCGTTCTTCGCGCTGTTTGTGCTGTTCCTTTACGGTCCGACCCTGACGATTGGCATACTTTCGTTCCAAGGTGAGGGTGGTGGGCTAACATTCCCGATGCGTGGCGTGTCGATGTATTGGTTCTACGATCTGTTCGAACAACAGGCAGTTGGCGACATCTGGGGCAGCTTCCGTCGTTCCATCTTTTTGGGCCTGATGGTCATGGTCACAACAGTGGTCGTCTCGGTTATGGGCGGCTTGGCCTTTCGCAAGAAGTTTGCAGGCTCGGGGATCCTGTTTTATCTTATCATTACGGCACTGGTGATCCCGTCAATCCTGATTTCGCTGGGCATTGGGTTGCTGTTCTCGCAATCGGGCCTGAACGTGCATTGGTCGACATCGGGCTTTGGTGCGCAGCTGACCTGGACGTTGCCATTCGGCTTGCTCATCATGTTCGCCGTGTTCAATCGTTTCGACAAAAGCTTTGAGGAAGCCGCTCGGGATCTGGGCGCATCTCCGTGGCAAACAATCCGCCATGTTGTGCTGCCAATAATTGCACCATCGCTGATTGGCGTCGCCTTGTTCGGGTTCACGCTCAGTTATGACGAGTTCGCGCGCACCTTACTTACGGCGGGCAGCTACAACACGCTGCCGCTGGAAATCTACGGGATGACGACCAATGTGACCTCGCCTGTGCTGTATGCGCTTGGCACGCTGACGACATTGTTCTCTCTGCTGATCATCGGGGGCTTCCTTGCCTTGGCGCTTCTGAGCAACCAGCGCAAAGCACGCGCGGGTAGTGACGCTGGAAAGGGTGTCTGATGATTGTCCTGATCAACCCCAACAGTACCAAGGCTATGACCCAAGCCATGGTAGAGACAGCATCAAAAGTGGGTGTAAAATTGATAGGTTGGACCTCCCTAGAAGGGCCTGCCGCCATCCAAGGTCCTGAGGACGGCGCGGCCTGCATCCCGCCCTTGCTGACGCTGGTGCGTAAAGCATCGGATGCGGGCGCAAAGACCATTATTATTGGCTGCTTTGACGACACTGGGTTAGACGCCGCCCGCAACATTGCATCATGTCCAGTCATCGGTATCGGTCAAGCCGCTTATCACATGGCTGTGCTTTCAGCGCGCAGGTTTTCAGTCGTCACTACATTGGCTGTTTCTGTGCCCATTCTCGAAGACAACATCCACGCTTACGGCTTCACATCCAAACTTTCCCGTGTGCGGGCCTGTGGTGTCCCAGTTTTAGATCTGGAAACAGATCCTGCCGGAACCGCCCCTGCCGTGATGGGGGAAATCAAACGTGCTGTCGCTGAAGACAAGGTTGATGTGGTGGTTCTTGGGTGCGCTGGTATGGTCCACATTCCTGCATATTTTTTTGGAGAGGAACATGTGCGGCTTATCGATGGCGTCACATCAGCCGCGCAACTTGCATTTCTTCTAGCTAAGTAAAGTTAAGAACCGGACTAAAGATTGGCATCGAAGACTTTCAGTAAACGCCCACTATACTGCCGGAAGCCGTGATTTGTACGGGCTGCAGCATTGGTCACTTAGGACTTTTAGTTGCCGTTCGCTGCACAGTCCACGAAGGTCCGCTAAGGGCCGAAAGTTCCTAAAGTAACTCCACCGCCTCACTCAGCTGCTCGGAATTGACATCAATGTACCTCTGCGTGGTGGATATATGTGAATGCCCAGCCAACTCTGCCAGCAGGCGCACTCCTACGCCCTTATTGGCCAATCTGGTAATGTAGGTGCGTCTTCCCGAATGGCTTGATGCATCCTTGAGCCCCACAGCCTTGTAGATGTCCAAAAACAGCTGACACATTGTGTTCGCTGAGAAGTGCCCGCCTTTCTGGCTCACAAACAGTGGGCGCTGTGGGTCAGTGATGCGTATGCAAGCGCTGTATTCCAGCAGTGCCTTACGAAAGCGCTGGTTGAGATACACCGTGCGTGTCTGCCCACCTTTGCTCTGTGCCGCTGATAGAATGAACTGTGTGCGAACGTTACCTTCCTCATCAAACACATTGCCCACGGTAAGTGCAGCAATCTCCTTGGCCCTCAGCCCTGCATAGAAGCTGGTAAGGATGATGGTCTCATCACGCACTTGATGCCGACGACTGCGCGTATACTTTATCACCCTGCGCAGCTGAGCCTCATTAAGCGTTTGTGCTTGGCGCATTGTGCTATCCCCTCAAAACCTAACGTTATGTTAGCTTTGAGTATAAAGTCTGAGATATTGGCCTTCCTACCGGAAAGACGCCTTGCCTGAAGTGTATGTTTTACAAT
>JABGTH010000212.1 GCA_018647275.1 Paracoccaceae bacterium | reverse complement strand
GCCTAACTCCACCGTCCAGGCGGTATCCCCCATGGCGAGCAAACGGGGCTCAGAATGTCCACACATAAAAAGGCCCTTTACATATGGCTAGGTAGCCAGAGCGCAATTTGTGGAAATAAGTAGAGGATAACAATCGCGCCCATCATCAAAACGAACATGGGGATCACGGTGCCCGCGATGTATCCGATGTCTCTTTTGGTCAAGCCCTGAAGCACAAACAAATTCAAGCCAACAGGCGGTGTGATTTGTGCCACCTCTACAACCAAAACAATGAACACACCGAACCAAATCAAATCCAAGCCTGCCGCTTGCACTGTCGGCAACAGCACGCTGATGGTCAAGACAACCATGGAAATACCATCCAGAAAACAACCTAAAACGAGAAAGAACAGGGTCAAGGCAATTACCAGCGAAAAGGGAGACAACTGCAAGCTACCGATGTACTCTGCTAGGTGCCTTGGCAAACCGACAAATCCCATCGCCAATGTGAGGAATGCTGCACCCGCAAGAATGAGGCCGATCATGCAGTACAAGCGAGCCGCCGCCGCGAGACCTTCAACAAAAATCTGTCGATTCAGACTGCGCTCCGAAAACGCCAAGGCGAGCGAACCCAGCACGCCTATTGCAGCGGCTTCAGTGGCCGTTGCGATACCGGTATATATGGAACCGAGAACGGTGAGAATCAGCAGCACGATAGGGATTAGCTTGCGTGACGCGTACACCTTACTGAAAAACGAAACGCCTTTGTCCGCCGGGGGGATTTTGTCAGGGTTTAGCAAGGCCCAGCAGGCGATGTATCCCATGAACATAACGGCCAACATGGCACCTGGCAGCGCGCCCGCAACGAACAAACGGGCGATCGATACGTCTGCGGCAACCCCGTACACGATCATGATGATCGATGGTGGTATCAGTAAACCGAGAGTGGCTGCACCGGCTAACGACCCAATCGCCATGCGCTCGGGATACCCGCGCCGCTCTAATTCGGGTAACGATATTTTCCCAATAGTCGAACACGTTGCGGCGGACGAACCTGAAACGGCGGCAAAAATAGCACTACCGAGCACGTTGACGTGCAGCAAGCGGCCGGGCAACCGGTTAAACCATGGCGCCAAGCCCGCGAACATATTTTCCGATAAACGGGTACGAAACAAAATCTCACCCATCCATAAAAACAAAGGCAAGGCTGTGAGCGTCCAGCTAGAGGTCGACCCCCAGATGGTTAGCACCATACTGTCCCCAACCGGTCGAGGGCTCACAAACAGCATGGTCACCAAACCAACCGCAAGCAGCGAGAACCCTATCCAGAACCCAGAGGCAAGAATCAAAACCAGAAAAAGAATGAGTCCTAGAGCGAGGCTGAATTCCATAATGTCTTCCTAATAGGAATAAAGGCGTAGCTAGCTGGCCGCCTACGTGCAGATATTTTTACTCGACCTGCGAGGCACGACTAGCATCCGCGCCCAGGTCTTTCGCCCCTAAGCAACACCTTACAAGCGCGTGTAAAACAGATACCGCCAAGCCAACCGTACCCACGGCCATGCTAAGTTGCGGGATCCAAAGTGGACTGGCATCGCCCGTTTGAGCAATATCGTGAAACACATGGGACTGCCAGACCATACGGCAAGAAAACCATGCGACGTAAACAGACAGAACAGAGGCCAAACCAAGGGACCAAATATGCAACGCCCTGTGGGCCTTACCGGTCGTTCTGTCCAAAAGAATAGTGACGCGAATATGGTCGCCGCCCTGAAACGCCGCCGGTAGTGCCAAGAACAGGGCCGATGCAATGGCATACCCTGCGTACCCGTCCAAACCCGCAATACTCCAGCCATCAATAACGCGCGTCAACATGTTGAGGGATATTGCGACGAGACAGGCCACCATGGATAGGCACGACAACGCCAACAAGGCGCGGTAAACACGCTGCAAATGATGTTCCATTGTGCTTCTCTCCTCAGCATATAAATAGGGCACCTCCGAGCGGAGATGCCCTTAAACGCAGAAACTATTTGCGCAAATATCGCAAATAGACAGCGATGCCCTTACTGGCCGTATGCAGACAAAATCGCCTGACCGTCAGCGCCGGCAGAAGCGGCCCAATCAGCGGTCATTTTCTTACCAATTTCGCCCAACGCACCCTTGATGCTGGCCGAAGGCGCTGCGATGGTAACGCCATTCTTACGCAACACGTCGATTGAATCGGAATCTACCTGCTCACTAACTTTCCAACCACGTGCCTCCGCCATTGCCGCGGCCTTCAAAACCGCCGCTTGGGTCGCACTGTCTAATGCGTCGAAGGCCTTCTGACTAACAGCCGTCACGTTGCATGGCAACCACCCGTTAACGGGATAGAAGAACTTGGTCTGCTCGTACAACTTGCCGTCTGCGCCACTAGCGCTGGATGTCAAGAAATTTTGCGCGGCGCCAGTCGCCAGGGCTTGCCCCAATTCGGGCAGCTGAATCGTTACAGGCGATGCACCCAGCATCTGCGCGATTTTGGTTGTCGCTGGGTTGTAAGCGCGCATTTTTGTACCCTTAAAGTCATCAGCGCTGTTGATGGCTTTTACCGAGTACAGCGATTGCCCAGGCCAAGGCACAGAGAAGAGCATTTTGATGCCCTGTTTTGCGAAGACCTTTTGTTGCACCGGCTTACTCGCCTCTAGCAGCCGCTTTGCGTCTGCATAACTAGTTGCCAAGAAGGGGATGGAGTCAACGCCAAAAACAGGGTTCTCGTTGGCAAGGCCAGAAATAATGAACTCGCCAGCGGGGACCAAGCCGCCCTGAATTGATCGCTTAATCTCAGGCTGTTTGAACAAAGATCCACCCGGATGCAACGTAATTTTCAATTTACCACCACTCAATTCCGCTACATCATCCGCGAACTGCTGTACGTTCTTGGTCTGGAACGTGTTCACGCCGTAGCCAGTGGGCAAGTCCCACGTGGTTTGGGCTTGGGCAATCGCGACCACACCTAATGCGGCCGCTGTCAGTATCAATTTTTTCATCGTCGTCTCCTGGTTTAAAAAAGTGCAAAAATGCACACGCTAAAAACTCGCTAGTTGATGATTGAGCAGGTCAGTGATCAACATCGAACCTGGCGCGTGGGTGATGCAAAATGCAGGTTTGGCTTGAAGCAAGGCCGCCTGCGGGGTAACGCCACACGCCCAAAAAACAGGGATATCCCCTACCCTTACATCAACGGCATCACCGTAGTCAGGCCGCCCTAAATCGGAGATGCCGATCAACGACGGATCCCCAATATGCACAGGCGCACCGTGCACCTCTGGATACCGAGATGTAATTTGAATCGCTTTTATCGCGTCTGTTGCTTTCATGGGGCGCATGCTAACCACCATCGGCCCGCTAAACGGCCCGGCTGGCGTGGTTTGAATGTTCGTTTTGAACATGGGAACGTTGCATCCCTGCTCGATGTGTCGAATGTGCACCCCCGACTCGACCAAGGCCTGTTCAAAAGAGAAAGAACAGCCGATCACAAACGTTACCAAGTCGTCACGCCACAAGTGGCTGACGTCGGTTGGCTTGTCGATCACCACGCCGTTTTCCCATACGTGATAACGCGGAACATCCGTTCGGATATCGATATCGACACCCAAAGCGGTCAGCATTGGATCCCCGGGCTCCGACAAGCCAATGATGGGACAAGGGCGTCTATTATTTTGGCAGAACCGCAGGAAATCGCTGGCCGCATCCTTGGGCAAGATCACGACATTTCCCTGCACATTTCCACCAGCTAGACCAGAAGTGTGTGATGAAAATTCACCTGAGCGTATTGCTTGACGTATTGCAGACACATCAGTTTGGCGAAACCGTTTTTGTCCGTCGTCGGCGGCTACCATCGGCACTTCGGAAATTGCATTCATACAGTTTTAGACTCTTGAAAGTAGCAAAACACCATTATTTGGAAAGTAAAGCAAATAAAGCAAATAAAAAAATTTATTATGAGCTCATCGATTATTTCGATGGTGTAAGCCAAGCCATTCGTCGCATGCCCGCCATGCGGCCGGCTAATCAGACTTCAAAAAATGCTGCGCAGACGACACGAGTACCTCTACCGCGCGCGAGGTTGGGTCCTCCCGATAGCCAGCATAAATCGGCAGCGGCTCTAGACCCATTTCGGCTACTGTTTCTAAACGTTTTAACTGCGGAAAATTAAGGCGATTCATGATCACTTCGCGCGGCAGTGTTGCCACACCAAAGCCGCCTTGAACCAACTGCGCCATTGCGGAAATAGAAGAAATGGTGTGAATACGATTTGGCCGATCACCCAACTGGCGGAATTTTTCTATGAGGTCCACATGTGGCTGAGACCCTCTTTGAAACGTGAGAAGCTCGTGTTGTAAAAGCTGCTCGGCCGTATAGGTACGTCGACGATGTTGTTGACGGTTACCCACAAAAACCATCTCCATAGAAGTCAGGAACTTGTTTACCACGCCCTCGCCGCCCGCAGGTGACGCTGTAAAAACAAGGTCCTGCGCGCCACGGAGAATTTGCTCCTGCAACGTTGGCGTTGTGTCCACTGACAGCTCCAGGGCGAGATCTGGAAACTGTTGGCGTAGTATTTTCAGCCAAGGAACCAGCCAGGAGTGCAACACAGATTCGATCGCACCAATGCGCAAGGACACCTGCATCGCACGGCCACTTCCCATCTCCAGCTTAATTTCCGCCTGAAGATCCAGTAATTTTTCAGCGTAACCGTAGAACCGCTTACCAGCCAAAGTCAATCGAAACTGTTTGTCACGCCTATCCAAGAGTAACGTGCCAAGTTCACGCTCTAACACGGCAATGCGGCTAGAGACGGCAGACTGCGTTAGAAACAATTTTTCGGCTGCCCGCGTGACGCTTTTTAATGCAACCACCCAGTAAAAGGCTTCTACAAATCGCAGATTCATTTTTGGTTAAAACAGATTACTTTGAAGAACGACGATCCCAACATCCTAAAGCGCCCACCAATTTCACGTTACGTACAGATTTATCTCTGTCGTTTTTTCTAGGGTGTCGCCTAGCCAAGCGGTAATCGTCCCATCCCGCTCACCCACGTATCTGGGCATATCCGCATCCAACACCATTGGCAGATCGTGCCCCGGCACCAACACATTACCGGGCTTGTGACGCCAAAGCGACCATATATGATCAAACGTACCTGCGCTATCGCCAACGCTCAAGCTCATGTCCGCAGTAAGTGATAGCAACTCCGCGCGGTTTTTAGCAGCATCCCCAGTAAAGATAATGTCTCGATCTTGACCCTCTAATACAAAGATGAGGTGCCCCGGTGTATGGCCGGGCGCGGCATGTGCACGCAACTGTGGTAACACCTCTTGCTGCGGCTGTATGCGCTGCAGCGTCACCCACTTAGCCAATGCCTCCATGTACAACTCCGGCACAGGTGTACGGCCCCACGGTGCCGTTAAAGCCCAGTCCAACTCATCCCCATTGATGGATATGTTGGCATGCGAGAACAGCGTCCAATTGATAGCGTGGTCGTAATGGGAATGCGTCAGTATCACATCAGTCACATCTTCAGGCTGCAACCCAAGGGCCTGCAATTTTTTTATCAAGATGTTTCGCACCCCAAACGCCCCGACATCGATCAGCGCCACACGCCCATGGCCACGTAACAGGGCAATGGTGCTCCAGCCCAAACTACCGTGGCAAACCGATCGTCCAGGATAGCCATGAACCAAAATATCAATCATGTAACCGCTCGCTATCGAGGGCATCTCATGGCTAGCAGTCATTTGTCATTCTCCAAACATGTTTCATTACATACAAGCGCTGACCTCAGCCAACCACCATCAAGGCGACACCAATGAGCGTGAACGCAAGCAGAAATATTTTCCTGAACAGCCCCTCGGACAGGCGGCGTTGTATGAACGTTCCCAACGCCACGCCCGCAATCACCGGCACGCACGCGGCAAGGGACCACAAGCTAACGGAACGCGTCGCATGACCCAAGGCCCACAGCGATCCAGACATCCCAATCGCTGACAACAGGTACAAGAGGCCCATCGCACAGAGTAAATCCGTTTTTGACAAGCCCAGCGCACGCAGATACATGACCCCCGGCACAGAGAAACAGCCGGTTAAACCAGTAATCAGCGCATTCACAGCGCCCGAACCAATGGCATAGCGTTTGCTATTCGGCTCACTCAGCACCAGATCCTTGCCTACCAGCGTCCAAACGCTGTAAAGCACAATCACCAAACCAAGCAGTTGTTCGTAGGGCAAATCGGGCACGTAGATGAGTACGGCAATACCCACTGGTATCAGCGAAACCGAGGACAATAAAAATACCCACAACCGACGTCCGATGGCCCAAGGATCCCCATTCACCACGATTTGCCAGAGGTTGGTGACCACCGTGGGTACGGCTATGAGCAACATCGCCGTCGGTATGTCGACCACCATGGCACCCAAACCGATGCCAATCGTGGGTAACCCAAACCCCACCGTTCCCTTCACCACACCACCTAAAAGAAATATCGCTGTCAGTACAAGGATGGCGTCGGTGGTGAGCATGGGAGGCATTAAAAATACAAATAATCGGTCAGGCCGTCATCGTATCGCGCCACGCGCCCGTCTGCCGTCTCGGAGACACCAATCTTTGCGCCCTGTCGCACCCATAGCGGTAGCCTATCCAGTGGCGCTTGATCTGTAATGACCTGTCCACCGGCATAGACTGCGCGCGTATAAAAATTAACCCAGCCCTGACCATCCGGCTGCACTGGTAAGTACACCGTGCGCGTTCTATCCCCCTTGTTGACCACGGGGGCAACCAATAAATCAGTCCCCAACATAAAGTCATCGCAATCGTCTAAACACGTTAGATCGTCTGGAAAGTTAAAAAAACTTGGCCGAATAATGGGAACGTGATGGGCGCACGCATTCTCAAAACATTGCCATAAATACGGCATGAG
>JABGTH010000222.1 GCA_018647275.1 Paracoccaceae bacterium | reverse complement strand
CTCATCACAACATCCTCCCCAGATGTGTTTATTTCTTGCCCGCGTCGAGCTCTGCGTTGAAGAGTCGCAAACGTGCGGTCAGATTTTCTTCGTTCACGACACTGGCAAAATTCTCAACCAGGAACGAAAGCGCCTCGCCTTCATCCAAACTCGCATCCGCTGAAAACCGTTTTAATCGGCGATACCCGTCTTCTGTCATTGCGACAGGGAAGCGACGTGAAAGGCGAAAGCGTTTGGGCATGGTTGTTTTTCCTGCAGTGTCGTTGGGGTGGGACAATCGCCCACCCCTAGCACCTTAGAAGTTTGCCGCATCCAGCGCCATCACCGTATCACTTCCAGATTGAATACGCGTCAGGTGCAATGCCGTCGCAGGCAACTGGCGCGCCATATAGAAACGACCCGTCGCAAGCTTGGTTTCATAGAATGTTGCGTCATCCGTACCCGCAGCTAAGGTATCGCTAGAAACCTTGCCCATACGTGCCCACATCAGGCCAAGGCAGACGTGCCCAAACATATGCATAAAGTCGTTAGAACCCGCCAATGCGTGGTTTGGATTGCTCATGCCGTTTTGCATGAAATACATGCCTGCGGCCTGCAAATCTTTGGATGCTGCTTTGAGGGGTTCGATAAAGTCTTTATCGTATGCGTCATCTTGGCCTGCATTGTCTTTGATGAAGGTCTTCACCATTTCAAAGAACGCCATCACGTGCTTGCCTCCGTCTTGCGCCAATTTGCGGCCCACAAGGTCTAGCGCCTGAACGCCATTAGCCCCTTCATAGATCATAGCAATACGGGCATCGCGGGTGTATTGGGACATGCCCCATTCCTCGATATAGCCGTGACCGCCATAGATCTGTTGTGCCTTAACCGTCATGTCGTATCCGACATCAGTCAAGAAGCCCTTGATCACAGGGGTCAACAAGGACACCAAGCCATCGGCGTCTTTGTCATCCGCGCGGTGGGCGGCATCAATCATTGTGGCACCCCAAAGGATGAAGGCACGTGCGCCTTCAACGAACGACTTTTGTTCCATCAAGGAACGACGAATGTCTGGGTGAACGATCAATGGATCGGCTGGGCCGTCTGGATTCTGCACGCCAGTGACAGCGCGCCCTTGCAGACGATCGTTGGCGTAATCTAGTGCGTTTTGATACGCAGCTTCGGCTTGGGACAGCCCTTGCATCCCGACGCCCAAACGCGCCTCGTTCATCATGGTGAACATGGCGCGCATGCCTTTATGCTCATCGCCCAACAAATAACCTGTCGCGTTGTCATAGTTCATGACGCAGGTAGAGTTGCCGTGGATGCCCATCTTCTCTTCGATGCTGCCAACGGTTGCCCCGTTGCGCTCGCCCAAGGAACCGTCTTCATTGACCATAACCTTTGGAACGATGAACAAAGACACGCCTTTGATGCCCTCAGGACCATCAGTAATTTTCGCTAATACCAAGTGAACGATGTTGTCCGCCATGTCGTGTTCACCAGAAGAGATAAAGATCTTCTGGCCTGTAATCTTATAGCTGCCGTCCGCTTGTGGTTCTGCTTTGGTGCGCATCAGTCCCAGATCAGTGCCGCAATGTGGCTCTGTCAGGTTCATGGTGCCTGTCCATTCGCACGACACCATGTTTGGCAACCATTTGTCTTTTTGCGCTTCAGTCCCGTGGGCCAAAATCGCGGATGCTGCACCGTGGGTTAGGCCCTGATACATTGTGAACGCCATGTTGGAGCCAGAGAACAATTCGCCCACTGCTGATCCTAAAACCGCTGGCATGTTTTGTCCGCCGTATTGCTCGGGCATGTCCAGACCGGTCCAACCGCCTTCTTTGACTTTGGAAAATGCGTCTTTGAAACCGGCTGGTGTGTAAACAACGCCATTTTCCAAACGACAGCCTTCTTTGTCGCCAGTCACGTTTAGAGGGGCCAACACTTCAGACGTCAGTTTGCCCGCTTCTTCCAGCACTGCAGATGTGAAATCTGCTTCCAGCTCATCATAACCTGGAATGACACTTTCCGAGACTTTCAATAGATCGTGCAAAATGAAATGCATGTCTTTTGTTGGGGCTTTGTAGCAGGGCATAGTGTTCTCCGATTGGGCACAAATTGGGTAAAGGGCGACCCTGTCTTAGTGGGTCACCCCAGAATTTTTTTTGGTCGAGGCGATCATCTTTTCGCCCCAGCGCATTTGATGTTTTAGGTCTTCGATGGCTTCACTCAGCGTGTCGCGCTGACGTTCCATATCGGCCAGACGATCGTTGGCCACGGCGTAGGCGCGCGCTAGTTGGGTTTGGCGATCATCGTCAACGTGATACAGGTCCAGCAGCTGGCGAATTTCCTCAAGGCTGAAGCCAAAGCGTTTGCCCAGCAAGATCAGCTTGAGACGCGCGCCATCACGTTTGGTAAAGAGACGCCTTTGCCCCTCACGAATGGGGAACAGCAATTCCTTGGCTTCATAAAAGCGCAAAGTGCGTGGGGTGACGTTGTGGTCGTCACACATCTCTCTGATGGTTTTGGTGTTCTCGGTCATCGGCTTTGTCTCCGCCCGTAAAATAAGTGTTACGAGTGTCAATTGGGTCTGTTGCCCGTCTGTTACAATGGAGAATTAGCTTACGTAAGTTATACGCCACGTCAACTTTGCGCCTTACGTAACGTTTCCTTACGTCAAGTGGTTGAGAATCTGGCAAAAACGAGGATTGGGGGGAAGCGCATTATTTTGCAGACAATTTTCGTGAATTTGTACAGTCCAGCGTAGAGACAACCACAAAAGCATCTGCTTCGTTGCCAAAAATGACCTAGCGAATGGAATCACTGAACTCACAATTGGGCCCCCAGACCAACGGAATAGGCCATCAATCGAGCGACTATTTCGCCAATTCACTCGCCACGTTTTCACGCAAAACTTGTAACTCGGTAATGGCCTCTTCCAGATGAACACGTTGCTCTGCCAGCTCTTTCATTTGACCATCGGCCATATCAATCCACGCTTCCATTTGCGCCTTTGTGCCCTCGTTTTCGTAGATCAGCAGCCATTGACGGATGTCTTCGAGTTGAAAACCAAATTTACGACCTCGCATAATCAACTTCATCCGCGCGCGTTCGCGGGCACCGTAAAACCGCGAACGGCCTTCACGATCAGGTTGCAGCAATTCAATGTACTCATAATACCTTAGAGTGCGCGGCGTCACATCGAACGCGGCACACATTTCTTTAAAAGATAAACGATCGTCGGTCATAGTGCTCCCCTTGGGAGGGAGGTTAGGCGGGCCGCAATAGAAGCGCAACGGGTGCTCTTGCCCTTTTCGCATGGGACTGTTCAAAAGGTCGCAAGCAACGAAAGGCGCACGCTCATGTCAGACAAAGTGAATATAGCCCGACAGTTTATGGAAGCGATCCCACATTCGCGCGATCTGGGCATGGTTTTGACTGAAATAGAAAACGGTGTAGCGACAATCACAATGCCTTATGACGAGCGCCTTATCGGTGATCCGGAGACAGGCGTTGTGCATGGGGGGGCGGTATCTGCGTTGATGGACAGTTGTTGCGGCGCGGCAGTGATGAGCCATCCGTCCAATCCTGGTGCCACAGCCACGATTGACCTGCGTATTGATTACATGCGCTCGGCCACGCCGGGGCAGGCGTTGTCCACCACCGCAACATGTTACCACATCACCCGTAACGTCGCCTTTGTGCGTGCAACGGCAGTGGATGAGGACACGGATAATCCAGTCGCAATGGCGACAGGCACCTTTACAATCGAGGGGCAGCGCAGATGAGAAAGCCACCTGAACCCGTCCAAGTGATCAAACAACGCCGCGATGAGGCGCTGAGCAAATTGGTCGGGCGCGTACCCTATATCCAATACCTAGGCGTAACCTTCGATCGGCGTGGTGATGAGCTGACGGCTGTTTTGCCCTATGCGGATAAGCTGATCGGCAACCCTCTGCTGCCTGCTATCCACGGCGGTGTGACCTCGGCGTTTTTAGAAATTACATCTGTGATTTCTCTCAGCTGGGCGGCACTTTGGGACGATCTTGAAAGCGGTGAGTTGGACGGAGATAGCACAGCGTTCCGCATGCCAAAGACCATCGATTTTACTGTGGATTACCTGCGCTCTGGCCTGCCGCGCGATGCCTATGCCCGCGCACGGATTACAAGATCAGGACGACGTTATGCTTCTGTGCATGTTGAGGGGTGGCAGGACAATCGCGAAAAACTGTTTGCCCAAGCGACAGGACATTTTCTGATGCCGCAACCACGTTATGATAAATCGTGAAACCGGTCACACCGGCAACGCCACCACAAGAAATCACACACAAACGTATCCTCAAACTGGCGGTGCCTTTGGTGCTGTCAAACGCCACGGTTCCAATCCTTGGGGCTGTGGACCTTGGCGTTGTTGGGCAAATGGGAGAGGCGGCACCCATTGGGGCTGTCGGCCTTGGCGCCATTATCCTAACGACGGTGTTTTGGATCTTTGGCTTTCTACGGATGGGCACCGTGGGATTGGTTGGGCAAGCCGCAGGGGCGGAAGATTACGCTGAGGTCTCCATTATCCTAACCCGCGCGCTTTTGATCGCTTTGGCCGCTGGGTTTACCCTGATCTTGCTACAACCGCTGATCTTCTCGGTGGCCCTCAGCATGTCACATGCGTCCGCAGAGGTCGAAACGCTTGCTTGCAGCTACCTTTCAATCCGCATCTGGACGGCACCTGCAGCCATCAGCATCTATGCTCTAACGGGTTGGCTGGTTGCGATGGAACGCACTTCGGGCGTGTTCTGGGTCCAACTGGTGATGAACAGCGTCAATATACTGCTCAGCATCATATTCGTGCTTTGGTTAGATATGGGGGTGCAGGGCGTGGCCGTTGGGACCGTGATCGCGGAACTTATTGGCGCTGGGCTGGCGCTTTATTTATGCCGTGACGCGTTCAAACACCCGGATTGGCGCAAATGGGTGCAGGTGTTTGATCGGGCAAAATTGATCCGCATGGCGCTCCTGAATACTGACATCTTGATCCGTTCAGCCCTGTTGATGGTGATTTTTTCGTCCTTTGTGTTCCTTGGGACGCGGTTTGGGGATGTCACGCTGGCGTCTAACGAAGTGCTGGTACAGTTCATGTACATCACGGCCTACGCGATGGACGGCTTTGCCTTTGCTGCTGAAACGTTGATCGCACGGGCTATGGGGCGCGGAGATGCATCCCGTCTGCGTCGTTCTGCGTTGATGACAGGTTTTTGGGGGGCTGTTGTGTGCGTAACCACCGCCTTGGCATTTGCAATCTTTGGCCCTTGGCTGATTGACCTTATGGCCAAATCACCAGAGGTTCAGGTAGAGGCGCGCATCTATCTGCCTTGGATGGTTGTCGCCCCGTTGATTGGCTGTGTGGCGTGGATGATGGACGGAATTTTCATCGGGGCAACCCAATCGCGCGATATGCGCAACATGATGATCGTCAGTTTTGTCGTTTACTGGACCGCCGTTTGGCTGTTTTTGCCCCTTTGGGGTAATCACGGATTGTGGGCTGCGTTGCTTGTGTCGTTTCTTGCACGGGGCATCACATTAAGTCTGCGATATCCCGCACTTGAGGCTGCGGCCAAGAACCATAAGCAGGCTTAAAGCCAACGTCCCTTATCGGTGCCAACAGCGTCCCGAACGTTCTTGAACCCATCGCGTTCCAACAACACATCCAATTCGCGGGCAATTTTGGCCGCAAGGGACAGACCGCCATAAACCAACGCAGTGTATAACTGTACCGCAGAGGCACCGGCACGGATTTTAGCATAGGCTTGTTCGCCAGTGCTGATGCCACCAACGCCGATCAATGGGATGTTTGTCAGCTCGCTTAGTTTCGCAAGGATGCGCGTTGATTTCTCAAACAACGGTGCGCCTGACAAGCCGCCCATTTCATCGCGGTGCTGGCTTTGAAGGCCTGCGCGATCAAGGGTGGTGTTGGTAGTGATAATAGCCGCAACGTGGGCTTCCGTGGCGACTTTGGCAATGTCGGCAAGGTCTTGATCGGTCAAATCAGGTGCGATTTTTAGAAACACCGGCGTGTCGCCCCGCACCTGCATCACACCATCAAGTAACGCGGCCAAGGCCATTGGCCCCTGCAAGTCGCGCAGCTTTTCGGTGTTGGGTGAGGACACGTTTACAGTTGCGAAGTCCACATAAGGACCGGCCTGTTTCAATACAGTGGCAAAGTCTTCGGCACGATTGGAACTGGTTTTGTTTGCGCCGAGGTTCAGGCCGACAGGAATGCCAGTGCCGCGTTTGCTGAGGCGGGCAGCGATTGCCTCAGAACCATGGTTGTTAAAGCCAAAGCGATTGATCGAAGCGCGGTCTTCACTCAGGCGAAATAGCCGTGGTTTTGGATTACCTGGCTGCGCGATCGGCGTTGCCGCACCCACTTCGATAAAACCAAAGCCTGCGTTGGACAACGGCGCGACAACTTCGGCGTTTTTGTCAAAACCCGCTGCCAAACCAACAGGGTTAGGCATGTCCAAACCAGCAACCTTGGTGGCAAGGCGGCTGGACGTTACCGGAGCGGGTGTTGGGGCCAACCCCATCTTCAGGGCTTTGATCGCCAAACCATGCGCCAATTCGGGATCGATCTTAAGCAAGGCCTTAAGCCCGAGTTGTTCCATTAACTGTTTCATCCGAATGTGGCCCTTTGTCGTTTCATCTAATGCGGATCGGGAGACGTGCTTACAACAAACCCACTGGGAATTCGTGGCGTCCATCGACCAATGGCAAAGGCTGTGTCCATGCCACATCGGCGAGTTTTAAGTTGCGATATAGGTGCGGAAACAATGCATCCCCGCGTGAAACTTCCCATTTTAGGTCATCGCCCAACGGATCAGTTTCAACGCCCAACAAGAACAGGTCTTCGGCACCTGCGAAATGCTTGTCAGCCGTTTCTTGCGCCTGTTCGGCGGTCGAGAAATGGACATAACCATCTGCAATATCGATCGGCGCACCCTGCGTTTCGCCATTGGTGCGCAGGTCTGCCCATTCGTCGGAGCGGAATATTTTGAATATCAACATATGCGTCTGATGCCCTTTGGGTAAACAGGCGTCAAGTCACCAGCGTTACCGTCACGTCATATTCGCGTGTGATGGATGTGGGGTGAAATGGTTCATTTGCGGCTTTGACTCTTGAACAAACCAAGGCCAAAGTAACGAGAAATTCAACCAACGGGGGACGTCCAGATGATGCGTTTAACACAAACAGTGGCTGCACTTGCTTTAACAGCAGGCACGGCAGCAGCTGATTATTCTTTGACCATTCTACACACAAACGATTTCCACGCACGTTTTGAGCCAATCAGCAAATACGACAGCGGGTGCGGTTCTGAAGATAACGCAGAGGGCAAATGCTTTGGCGGTTCAGCCCGTTTGGTCACGGCGATTGCGGATGCAAAAGCCCGTTCTAACAATTCGATCCTCGTAGACGGCGGTGACCAATTTCAAGGCACTTTGTTCTATACATATTACAAAGGCACATTGGCGGCCGAGATGATGAACAAGGTCGGCTATGACGCGATGACCGTGGGCAACCACGAATTCGACGATGGACCAGAAGTATTGGCAGGCTTCATGTCTGCGGTGAATTTCCCTGTGCTGATGTCCAACGCTGATGTGTCCAACGAACCATTGCTGGCTGGCAAATTGGCCAAATCTACAGTGATCGAACGTGGCGGTCAAAAGCTGGGCCTGATCGGTCTAACACCTGATGACACTGGTGATCTGGCATCACCGGGCGACAACATCACGTTCTCTGATCCAGTGGCTGCGGTCCAAGGTGAAGTTGATGCGCTCACAGCCATGGGCGTGAACAAGATCATTGTCTTGTCCCACTCTGGTTACGGTGTGGACCAACGGGTTGCGGCAGAAACAACTGGTGTTGATGTGATCGTTGGCGGTCACTCAAACACGCTACTGTCCAACACAAACGAACGTGCGGCGGGTGCTTATCCAACGATGGTTGGCGAAACAGCCATCGTTCAGGCCTATGCCTACGGTAAATTCCTGGGCGAGCTGAACGTCACATTCAACGACGCTGGCGAAATCGTGGAAGCTGTCGGCGAGCCGTTGGTTATGGATGCGTCCGTAACAGAAGATGCAACAACCGTTGCACGCATTGCAGAAGCTGCAAGACCGCTTGAGGAAATCCGCACCAAAGTTGTGGCCGAAGCCGCCGCAGCAATTGAAGGTGATCGTTCGGTTTGCCGCGCAGTCGAGTGCCCAATGGGATCATTGATCGCGGATGCGATGCTTGACCGCGTAAAAGACCAAGGCGTTGAAATCGCAATCCAAAACGGTGGTGGCATTCGGGCCAGCATCGATGCGGGTCCGGTGACAATGGGCGAAGTGCTTACAGTGCTTCCGTTCCAAAACACATTGTCCACATTCGAAGTTGATGGTGCAACAATCGTTGCTGCACTTGAAAATGGTGTGAGCGAATTGGAAGAGGGCGCGGGCCGTTTTGCACAAGTTGCAGGAATCTCCTTCACCGTAGACTCGGCCGCCGAAGCGGGCGCGCGCATTAGCGATGTCATGGTGGGTCTCGCTGCTATCGATTTGGGCAAAACCTACGGTGTTGTGTCTAACAACTACGTTCGCAACGGTGGTGATGGCTATAAAATGTTCAAATCAGCGGCAAACGCCTATGATTACGGACCAGATTTGGCTGACGTCATGGCGGAATACTTGGCCGCTCAAGGGCCATTCACGCCCTACACTGACGGTCGTATTACCGTGAAGTAAGGGGTTCCCTTAACGGCGATAGAAAAGGCGTGCAGCAATGCGCGCCTTTTTTGTATGAAACAGATCGAACGTTCCTGCTATTGGGATTTCTCAATATCATAAACAACGATGCCATCAGCGCCGCCTTCGCACAGCGTGCAAAGCTGCGCGCCCAATTCTTGATGCGTCGGATGAACCGCATAGGCCTCTAGTGCGTGCTGAGTGACAAACCGGATAACAAAGCCATCAGCAAAATCGGGGGACTTGTTTTAAAAATCGCGGTTCTCACCAAAATCAAACCCAAGGACGCCATCAATTGTTCCGCTAAAAGCCTCTAATGCTGCGAACACCTCGGTACGCTGCTCAGCAGTGACGTCTTTGCGGAAGTTGCAGAAGACGCAGTGTAAAATGGCATTACTCACTTGGTGCCCTCTGTCGCGGCGATATGTGATGGCTTTCGCCAAGTTAAGTTGGCCGACAGCATAGGCGGCTGTTTCACCCACTCACCAGACGGAAACCGCATCGATTAAGAAAAGTTTAATTGGCCTACCCAATTGGTTAACACGGGGAACAGTTTAACGACTGATTGCCACGCGAAACAGCGCGGCACTGTACAGCTAAGGCCGTAAACTGTGTAGTTCGCTTAAATCTAAATTTTTAGGTCAGTATCTGCAAATAAAACTGCACATTTTAAATGCTCAATTGTACATTGGCGTGCTAAACAAGCCGCGTGCGCAGCGTTAACCCAACCGTGCGCTGGGCCTTTTCTAGGGTGGAGTAGGGACCATATGTGCGGCCGTATCGCCAACACCATGCCACAAGATGCGATGGCGCAATTGTTTGCGGCCAAGCCTGATAATGATTTGCCTGATGTCCCAAATTACAACGTCTGCCCCACAAATGCTGTCCATTCGATTACGGCGGATGGTGGCGGGCGAAGACTGCAATCCATGCGTTGGGGCTTTATTCCCAGTTGGTACAAAAAGCCAAATGATGGCCCCCTCTTGATCAGCGCCCGCGCTGAAACGATTGCGGAAAAGCCAGCGTTTAGAGTCGCTTGTCGTGAACGTCGATGTGTCGTGGTTGCGACCGGATTTTATGAATGGACCAAGTCTGAGGACGGTGGGCGCGACCCTTGGTACATCTCGCGCATTGACGGCGCACCTCTTGCTTTCGCGTCCATCTGGCAAGACTGGGACGTGGAAGAGACCCTCATCAAAACCTGCGCCATTATCACAACGGGCGCAAATACAGCCATATCCAGAATTCACCGCCGTATGCCTGTGGTCTTAGAGCCCGATGAAATTACGCTATGGTTGGGTGAAAGAGGCAAAGGGGCCGCCACACTTATGCAGGCAACCACCGAAGAAAAATTTCAGTTTCATAGGGTTAGTCGCGACGTGAACTCGCGTCTTAGTTCAGGGCCTCGTCTTCTTCAGCCGCAGTTGAAGGCGCCTGATCAAGCGGCGCATGGCCAAAGTTGATGAAACCGTTGATGGTGGGTCAGCATCTTCGTTAGCAAGGCCATCATGGAAAAACGGTTTTGCCATCTCCGCTGTAACCGCAAGTGACTCTGTTTGATCTACACAAAACTCTTAAATTACCCAAGTTTGACCAAGTGCTGTGACGGTAAGTGCGCCGTCATTTTCATTACTGAAAACAATGGTGTCACCAGCAGACACATAAGTGGTCTCTCGAAAATATGCGTCGGGAAGAACTGTAATTTCGTGCTCGTCAGCCTGAACAGGTGTCGAGATGAATAGTGTAGCCAAACCGGCCATCAATGTAGTTTTGCGCAGCATCTGTGAGCTCCTGTTTATTGGCCCCACCCGTAAACATTAGGCGATACTTAGATAAACAATTGGGCATAAATGTGACCTGATCATACAACTCTATTCAATTTGAAGTTTTAGCCATGTTTTAAAGGCGTTTAACGGTGCAATGTTGGCCCTGTCCGATGGCCAGACCAGGTAATAAGTGCCTATGCTATCACTTGTATGGGTAGATGCGCGGCACAGTTGACCACTGTTCAGATAGGGTTCTGCGACAAAGGTAGGAAGCAAAGCGATTCCCATGCCATGCAGGGCTGCTTGGGCCATGGTTGAAAATTGGTCAAACATCATTCCAGATGGGATGTTTTCGTCTATTCCATGGGTACTTAACCACCTTGCCCACCCTTTTTGCCGCGTTTCAAGGTGCAGCAATGGATGTTTCAAAATGGCACGTGGATCAGCGACGGGTTGTTCTAATAAATCAGGTGCGCAAACAGGAATCACCGTTTCAGACATAAGCTTCATGTGTTGCGCGCTTGGCCAATCCTCTCGTCCAAAATGAATCGCAGCGTCAAAGCGATTGGCGCGGAAATCAAACGGCGCAAGGCGGGTAGATAGATTTATCGTAACCTCTGGATGCTCCTTGGCAAAGTTCGATAAACGCGGTGCCAACCAATGCATTCCAAACGCTGGAAGGATCGCCAAATTTAAAGTTCCGCCATTAGGATTTGCACGGGCTTCAATCGAGGCAGAGGCCAATTGCCCTAATATGCTACGCGCCTTTAAGGCAAAGGCCTGACCGGCTGGTGTCAGTCGGAGCACTCGACCCTCGCGCTGCATCAACCGTACGTCCAATTGATCTTCTAAGGTCTTTAGTTGGCGGCTCACGGCACTTTGGGTCAACGACAATTCTGATGCAGCCGCTGTGGCGGTTCCAAGGCGCGCAATGGCTTCGAATGCCAGTAGGGACGATGTCGAGGGCAGGAAACGGCGGGGCGCAAGCATCTATGCGTTTTCCTCATGCAATACAGGATCAACAAGCATTAGAACTTTGGTGAATTATTTGCAACATAGGCGCTAAATCATAAATATTGCGAAAGGCGCGTCAAATGAGTGCAGAACAAAATGGTCTGAAAGCCAAGGATAAACCGGATCTTGGGTCGTTTGATTGGGCCGATGCATTCCGCCTAAGCGATCAACTCAGCGAAGATGAGCGGATGATCCAAGCATCTGCGGCTGCTTATGCGTCAGAAAAACTGGCACCACGCATAATCGATGCCTTCGCCAATGAGGTCACTGACAGAAGCATTTTTTCAGAGATGGGCGAGATGGGTCT
>JABGTH010000271.1 GCA_018647275.1 Paracoccaceae bacterium | reverse complement strand
GTTGATCCGGTTGACAATGAAGGAAACATTTCGATCCAGCGCCACTTCCCAGCCATTTGTGAACACGGGCACCTCGATACGTGGCAATTCCGGGTATCGGAAAAGGCTCACTGTATCGGCCTTGATCCCTTGGCCGATCAATGCGCCAAATTCTGCAGAGGATTTGTCGATCGCTTGGTGAATTAACAACCCACCGCTGTCCAAAGCCGCGATAATGCCAAACGAGATGACCGCCGCGCCACCAATGGCAAAAGCTACCGGAAAGCCAGAAAGAATCCCGCCAAATAAGCACAGAAAAACAATCAATAGACCAATTTCGACGCCATCTAATCCAAAAATCATAGCTCTAGCCCCTAATGAATGTCTGCGGCCAATTTGGCCTCTGCGTCGTCAAGTTGATCTCGATCGAGGTATTTGCCTTCGGAGGCTTCACCCTCTTTCATTTCCAGATATGACCTGTAGAAAAATGCGATGGCTTGTAGAATGATCATGGCACAAAAGAGCACCAGCAGAATTTTAAAGAGAAAATAGGCATTGAACCCGTTGGGAGAAAACCCGATTGTTTCGACATTCCATTTAAATGCGCGTGATTTCCCGTCAACCAACCTTTGCAGTGTGTCACTGGCTGATACTTTTGGCGTAACCAGATGCCGCCACAGGAAAAACCAAGAGTACATCCACGTGAGCACTGCAGCAGGCACCATAAACAAGAGGCTGCCGCACATATCAATGATCCGTTTGGTGCGATAGCTGACGACCGAATATATCAAATCCACGCGCACATGCCCACCCTGAACAAAGGTATAGGCGGCACAAAGACATACGATCATCGCGTTATAAAACTTCAGCTCTTCGGCGTACCAGCTGATGTCTTTGCTGAAACCTAGGCCAACTCCAAAGGTGCTTTGTGCCTCTAAGAAAATTCGCTGAATGAAGACAATTACGATCTGCTGCAAAACCATTAAAAGGCCGGCCCAAGCCGCAAAGCGACCCACGGTATTGGCAATCCCCTCCAAGACCCGGACTGTGCCCCAAAGGATGGCGTTGCGCCACAGGCCCAGAGCCGTGACAGTGAGAAATAAGGCGAGCACCGCGAAAAACAGCTCTTCTGAGGCACCATAATAGATGAACCGCATGACCGCTTTGCCCTCGGTCCAGTCGAGCCACAGAGCAGGATGTGTAATCGCATAGCCAATATTGTAGAAAGCCACCACGAGGCTTTGAAAAAACCAGATCAACCAGTCCACCAGCTGTCCCCCTAAATCTTTGCACCCTTAACCCGAATGCCGGGTGTGAAAAAAGGGCCCTGATGTCTCGGGGCCCTTTATAAAGATTTAGCCGTTGGCCAAAACGCGGTTGCGCTGAGACACGAATTCACCGTCAGATTTCAATATCCAATCGGAAGATTTCGCCAAGGATTCATCGAAAGAGTTGCGGATACGTGCGAAGAGATCATCGCCCATATTTTCGTCCAGAACCTCTTTCGAAGCGGCGCCAAATGCATCCCAAACATCATCGGAGAACTGCAATGTTTGCACACCTTGGGCCTGCAAGCGGGCCAGAGCGGCGCCGTTATTGGCCAGAGTTTGTGACAATTGATAGTGTGTTGTGGCTTTCGTTGCATTGTCGATGATGGCTTTGTGCTGGTCGGACAAATCGTTCCAAACATCCAAGTTCATGCCACAGGCAAGGCCTGAGCCTGGCTCGTGGAAGCCGGCTGTGTAGTATACTTTCGCAACTTCTTGGAAGCCTGCGCGTTCATCGGCAAATGGGCCAACCCACTCAAGACCATCCAAAGCGCCAGAGGAGAGAGCTTGATACAGCTCGCCGCCTGGGATGTTTTGCACAGAAACGCCCAATTTACCCAGAACCTGGCCACCAAGGCCTGGCATACGGAAGCGCAGGCCAGCCAAATCTTGGGCCGAATTGATTTCCTTACGGAACCAACCACCGGACTGCGAGCCGGAGTTGCCGCACAAGAAAGATTTCAGGCCAAAGATGCTGCCCAATTCATCGTGC
>JABGTH010000121.1 GCA_018647275.1 Paracoccaceae bacterium | reverse complement strand
GCGGCGAGGTCTGCAAATGCTGTTGAGCTAAACGCTTTGGTGGCTTGTTGGAGTGGAGTTCACAGCAAAGTTGAACTGACCACCCTTCTGGGCGGTGAGGTGCCTTACGGCCCAATGAACACGATCGCCGACATTCTGAGTGATCCCCATGTTGCAGCCCGTGGCATGCTGGCCAAGGTCGCCGTAGCGGGCCAAGACCCATGGACGATCGCCGCCAATCCTTTGCGTTTTGGGGCGCATAGTCACGGCCCACTGTACGCTCCTCCTGCGCTTGGTGCAGATGACAATTTGTTGGAAACCCTCGCGACCACCAAAGAAATGGACATTGACGCCAAACGCGCCTTGCGGGGCGCCTTTGGCAGCTTTGCCACAGGTGTTACCGTCGTCACAACACGCCAGTCAGACGGCACGCCGCGCGGGTTCACGGCCAATTCGTTTACCTCGGTCTCGCTTGATCCTCCATTGTTGTTGGTGTGTATCGCCAAGGTGGCATTGTCTTGCGATACCTTCGCGCAGGCAGATCATTTTGCGGTCAACGTTCTGGCAGATGACCAAAAGGAGGTTTCAGGCCTTTTTGCATCGCAATCAGTCGACAAGTTCGACCTCGCCAAATGGCATGTCGATGCGCAGAATATTCCCTTGATTGACAAAACAATAGCAAGTTTCAGCTGCGCGCGGCACCGGTTGGTGGATGCGGGCGACCATCTTATCTTGATCGGGCGAGTGTTAGAATTTAGCACGTCCGACGGAACACCGCTTGGATATTACAAGGGTGGTTATTTCGAAATTGGGATGGACAATGCACTGGCTGACGCCGCTGCATCAGCGGGCATTGTTTCATTGGGTGTTGTTTTGGTCTGCGAGGGCCAGATTTTGCTCTGTGAAGATGCCTCTGGACAGATATCAGTGCCCGCTGCCCCGGCTCAGACAAGGTCGGTTGAGGGGCTGTCTGATCACCTCAAGGGCATTGGTCTTATCCCCGACCTCGACCATCTTTATGCCGTTTACCAGAACACACAGGACGCGTCCCAACGTATCATCTATCATGGGGTTGTCGCAGGGTATGCACCTGCGGGCATGCGGTATTTTGATCTGACCGCTCTGCCTCTTGAACAGGTAAGAGACGCGGCGGAGCGTTCGATGCTGCGCCGATACGTACAGGAAAATCAATACGGTGCCTTTGGCATCTATCACGGTACCGAGGTTGAAGGGGTGGTGCATGCCGTCACTGAACGCCGAAACTATCATATCTGAAAGGAGAATATATATGCTGCCCGAACTGCGAAAAGTTGTTACTTTTGAGGAAGATATTCACACCGAAGGTGGCCGCGCCTCAGACCCTGTCTTGCGCATGATCGGTGTGGCCGCCGTGGTAACAAACCCATGGGCGGGGCGCGGATTTGTCGAAGACCTGTCCCCCGAAATCACCCGCATGGCACCAGTACTGGGATCGCTGTTAACCGACCGCCTGATTGCACTTGCAGGATCAGGTGACGCAATTGAGGCATATGGCAAGGCCTGCATCGCGGGAACCAGCTGTGAAGTCGAACACGCTTCAGCCCTCATCCACACTTTACAGTTCGGCAACTTTTATCGCGAGGCAGTGGGCGCAAAAAGCTATCTTGGCTTCACCAATACCCGCGGGCCGGCGAACACCCAGATCCAGATCCCCTTGATGGACAAGCACGATACTGGCCGGCGGTCCCACTATCTGACGGTGCAGTTTTCAATCTACGACGCTCCTGCTGTTGACGAATTGGTTGTAGCATTGGGTGCTGCGACACGCGGACGTCCACATCACAGGATTGGGGATCGGTATTCGGATCTGGCAGCAATGGGCCGCGAGGTCGAGAATCCCGCAGGTGTGTAGGTACCGGGTTGGTGTTGTCAGACAAAGTCTAACACGTCTCAAAGCACCACGATCACACAAATCTATGAAGCGCAGATTTGAAACCACTCCGTGAGAGCGGCACTGCGTTTTTGCTTGTAAGTCTATCCGTTTTGAAGATGTCTTTCATGATTGAAGTGGTTCTGGATTGGAGCTTTTATTGAAACGAATTTTTGCAAGGTTTGGGTTATCTTTAAAATATTAACGCAGTTCCCAGCTGAATTAATTCAATTTCAGATTAAGCAATCAGGACGCAGCTGCCAAACTAATGAGAATTAGCATCAGATCACAGCCACCGCCTAAATCTATGCGCTCATTAGGTGACGCCACTCAGCGAGAGCAGCGGCACGGATAAGCTTGAAATTGGTGTTTGAATTGAGATGTACGGTCCAGCGAATTAACGCCTCCATCTCTAAAGCGCCCAAAACCATACACAGCATAAAACCGTGCAGTTTCGAACAACCTGTGTCCGATCAGTGTTTCTGCTTCCGTCCACTGTGCACCTCAGCATTCAGCAAGGGACTATACTTGCTATAGTGCCTGTCTATCATCTCAGTGCTGTTACCCAACTGTCTGCTTAGTGCGTGGGTACTGACGCCACGCTCCAAGTCCTGTGTCGCGTAGAAATGCCGCCAACTATACAGGGTGCGTGTTCTACCATCAGCACCAGTTTTCAAATCCAGCTCATCCAGCAGTGCATTAAAAGCACGATTTAGATTGTGCACGGTTACTGTCTCACTGAGCCTTGTGGTGAATACTGGTGCATCTAGTTTGGATGATATCAGCGCATCAAAGTCACCAGCCGTAATGCCGGTATTCAGCTGAGCCTGCCGCCATAAGAAGTCTACAACACGGTCTCTGGCTATTGCTGTTCGCTTGTTTGTCTTGCCATCTACATTGACTGCCAAGTAACGCTCACCGTCACGTTCGTACCATTCGATATTGCGCCAACGAAGCCCCAGTGCCTCTGTTCCGTGCCTGACACCTGTGTTGGCTAGGAATAACACATAGTTTCTCAGCGTTTCTCTTGTGGCAGCTGATTTCTCATTAGTTGTCTGCTTGTGATAGCCACGAAGTGCTGTGTAAATCGTACGGTATTCTTCAACATTAAAGCTTCCTCTGCT
>JABGTH010000176.1 GCA_018647275.1 Paracoccaceae bacterium | reverse complement strand
GATTCACGCAACATGATCTTGTGCACAGATGATTGTCACTCTGGCACCTTGGTCAATGACGGGCACATGAACCGCGCAGTTCGCCATGCAGTCGAATGTGGGTGTGATCCTCTGGTGGCCTTGCAGATGGCGACGATCAATACAGCCACCCATTTCGGCCTGGAACGCGAGATCGGATCGCTGACTCCAGGACGGCGTGCCGATGTTATTCTAACTTCTGATCTACGCACGTTAACCATTGAGAAAGTAGTTGCCCGTGGGCAACTTATTGCAGTGGACGGCACCATCATTACGCGCTGCCCGCATTTGGATTGGCCCGACAGTGCGCGCCAAACCGTTAACATGGGCAAAACCCTTTCAGCGACTGACTTTGAAGTTAGCGCACCGAGTGGTGCAAATTCGGTTACGGCCAATGTGATTGGTGTTATCGAAAATCAGGCACCTACCAAAGCACTGAAAATGGATCTGCCTGTTTTCGATGGGTTGGTTGAAGGTGTGAATGGCACCTGTCAAATTGCGCTGGTTGAGCGACACCGCGCGACAGGTCGCGTAGTAAATGCCTTTGTTTCAGGCTTTGGGTACGAGGGCAAAATGGCAATGGCGTCAACCGTGGCGCATGACAGCCATCATATGATCGTTGTGGGAACAGATCGTGCGCATATGGCGATGGCCGCCAACCGTCTGGCTGAGGTCGGTGGCGGAATTACGATTTATCAAGACGGACAAGAAACAGCATTGGTTGAACTGCCTATTGCAGGTCTTATGTCTGACAAACCCGCAACAGAAGTGGCTGCGAGTGCCGAAAAAATGATGCAAGCGATGCGCGAGTGCGGCTGCACCTTGAACAATGCCTACATGCAACATTCGCTGCTGGCCCTAGTCGTGATACCTGAACTGCGCATTTCTGACCTGGGATTGGTCGACGTGCGTACATTTGAATTTATACCCGTAATAGAGTCGTAAAATGAGCAAAGAGATTTTAACACCCGACGTAGACGCCCCAAAAAAATTTGATGACGCAGCATCCGCAGTTGCACAGCTGGAAAAGTTGTACACCGAAGCAACTAAATTCTTATGTGGTGCTTTCACCACGGCAATGGTTGACGGCGCACCTAAGGGACGTATTCGCGCGTTTTACCCAGAGGTGCGCATAACCACGACCAGCTTTGCCAAAATTGATACTAGATTGGCATTTGGCCACGTCTCATCACCGGGCACATATGCGGCGACAATCACACGCCCCGACCTGTTTCGTGACTATCTAATTCAACAAATCGGATTGCTAATCGAAAATCATAAAACATCCGTTCAAGTGATGTCTTCGACCACGCCAATCCCAGTTCATTTCGCAGTAGCAAGTGACCCTAGCATCACTGTACCCCAAGAAGGCGCAGCAGACTTCACACTTCGTGACTTCTTTGATGTGCCGGACCTTAGCACAACAAACGATGATATCGTGAATGGTACATATGTATCGCCAGACGACACCGGACCACTGGCACCGTTCACCGCGCAACGCGTCGATTATTCGTTAGCGCGTTTGTCACATTACACGGCGACTGATCCATCCCACTTCCAAAACCACGTCTTGTTCACAAACTATCAGTTCTATGTGTCCGAATTTGAATCCTACGGACGCAGCCAATTGAGTGACCCCCAAAGCGGTTACACCGCCTTTGTTTCAACAGGGAATGAAGAGATCACCAAAGGCGACGAGGAACTTTCGACCTCAGACAAAACGCCACAAATGCCAACCTACCATCTAAAGCGTGCTGATGGTTCTGGCATCACGTTGGTCAACATCGGTGTTGGCCCTTCAAACGCCAAGACCGCAACTGACCATATCGCCGTGCTGCGCCCACATGCATGGTTGATGGTTGGTCACTGTGCTGGATTGCGCAACACCCAAGCCTTAGGCGATTTCGTTTTGGCACATGCTTACTTACGTGAAGACCACGTTCTGGACGACGACCTTCCTGTTTGGGTTCCAATCCCAGCCTTAGCAGAAATTCAGATCGCACTGGAAACCGCCGTGGCCCAAGTGACCAAACTTGAGGGATTTGAACTGAAGCGGATTATGCGGACAGGAACTGTCGCAACCATCGATAATCGCAACTGGGAATTGCGCGATCAATCTGGCCCTGTCCAACGCCTCAGCCAATCACGCGCTGTCGCTTTAGACATGGAAAGCGCAACGATTGCGGCCAACGGATACCGATTCCGCGTTCCTTATGGGACCTTACTTTGTGTCTCTGATAAGCCACTCCACGGGGAGCTAAAACTGCCTGGAATGGCCTCAGATTTTTACAAAACCCAGGTCGCAAATCACTTAATGATCGGAATTCGGGCGATGGAACATTTACGTGAAATGCCGCTAGAACGCATCCAAAGCCGCAAATTAAGGTCTTTTGAGGAAACCGCATTCCTATAAATCCGAAAAAAAGCGCCAAAATCACATATTTTACTGCTTTTACCTGCTACAATTTGTTGTGTTTGGACACAACATTCCGTTACATTCTTTAAATGAGGCCCAACATCGGGCGGACGAAGGAGACCTAAAAATGGCTAAACCAATGACAAAAACCCAACTCGTCGCCGCACTGGCTGAAGAAATGGGCGCAGACAAAAAAGCAGCAGGCGCAGCTCTTGAAGCAGTATGTGCACTGATCACAAAAGAAGTTTCTGGTGGTGGCGCAGTCACTTTGCCAGGCGTTGGCAAAATCTATTGCCGCGAACGTCCAGAGCGCATGGTTCGTAACCCTGCAACTGGCGAGCAGTTCAAAAAAGACGCAGACAAAGTTGTCAAAATGACAATCGCAAAAGCGTTGAAAGACAGCGTGAACGGCTAAGCTTTCATTCTGCATGAATTCAGGAAGGGTCGCCAATGTGGCGGCCCTTTTTGTTTACGCAGCCCATCCCTTGAACACTAACCTATTTTGCGAAAGAACCATTTGGGAAATAGGGTGGAGAACAAAAATGGACTTACGTGCAATCGGCATGGGACTTTTGTTCGCACTGATCTGGTCATCAGCCTTCACATCCGCTCGCATTATCGTGGTTGATGCCCCTCCGTTAGCATCTCTTGCTTTACGGTTCTTCCTCTCAGGTTTAATCGGGGTCACGATTGCACGCGCGTTGGGACAATCCATGCGGCTGACATCAGAGCAATGGAAAGCAACTTTCGTTTTTGGAATGTGCCAGAACGCCCTGTACCTAGGTCTGAACTTTTACGCGATGCAAACAATCGAAGCATCTGTTGCCTCAATCATTGCCTCAAGCATGCCATTGATGGTCGCTGTGGCAGGTTGGCTACTCTTTAAAGAACGCCTCCCGATATTTGGCATGGCAGGTCTTGTACTGGGGCTCGTTGGTGTCACGATGATCATGGCGACAAGGATTGAGGCTGGCGTGGACGCGACAGGGATAGCCCTGTGTATCATTGCGGCTGTCGCCCTGACGGTTGCGACGCTTTCTATGCGCAATGCATCCTCGGGCGGAAACCTGTTGATGATTGTTGGTCTGCAAATGTTAGTAGGTTCCGCAATATTGGCAATCGCTTCGATTGCGACGGAAACATTCACTGTGAACTTCAGCTCACCACTAATCGTTGCCTTTATCTACACCACTTTAGCGCCAGGGCTTTTAGCAACCTGGATATGGTTCAAATTGGTCGAGCGGATTGGGGCCGTGCGCGCAGCAACGTTTCACTTCCTCAACCCATTCTTTGGGGTAGCAATTGCCGCCGTTATCTTGGGAGAGCAGTTAGGGTTGTATGACATTGTAGGCGTTGTGATCATCGCTGCAGGCATTTTAGCGGTACAACTGTCACGCCAAACAAAAGCCTAATTTTTGACCGTATCAGAGCCGTTTTGGTTCCCTATGGTTCGCCAATAGATTTAATTGGCGTGCCGACAGAGATAAAGATTGCTTCAGCACCATCAACAGCTTCTGCCAAATCCCCTGAGAATAACAAGTGACCAGCAGCAACATTTTTTGCCATAAGTACGTCAAGGCCGAGTTCGCAGATCGGAACCTTACCTGCTTCAAGGATTTCAATTTTGGATGGGTCTTTATCTACGCAAACAGCGTCATGCCCAAAGTCTGAAAAACAGACACCAACCCAACATAGCCTGTGCCGATCATCGCAATCTTCATGCACCTACTACCTTAAAAACTTTTCCTTTTGAGGCGATCCAAGCATACCAAGCTGTCAAAAATCAGTCTAAATTTCTAGAATTTCCCACAAAATGGCACCTATCTGGGCACATCCCAGACCTCACGCTTAAAGTCGTTCAGCAGTACGCTCTTCTAGCCGCAAACGGACTGAATTTCGCTTAGATACCAGTGACGCAATGATCACCCCACTGGCCACCAGTCCGATCAAAATGGAGCTCAGCGCATTTATCTCAGGGCTCACACCCAATCGAACAGACGACCATATCTTCATTGGCAACGTGGTACCGGATGGCCCAGTCGCAAACGAGGCAATAACCAAATCATCCAGAGACAGCGTGAAGGCTAACAACCAACCGGAAACAACTGCAGGCGCAATAATTGGCAGGGTGACTAATCTAAATGCTTGAAACGGCGATGCACCCAAATCAAGGGCGGCTTCTTCTAATGAGCGATCAAACGTTGCCAATCGTGACGACACTACGACTGATACAAAGCACATCGAGAACGTTGTATGCGCTAAGACGATTGTCATAACTCCTCGGTCCATTCCGATACCAATGAACAACAAGAGTAACGACAAACCGGTAATGACTTCAGGCATTACAAGCGGCGCGTAAATCATTCCAGAAAACAATGTACGCCCAAAAAATCGGCCACCTCTGACCAGAGTGTAGGCTGCCATCGTACCCAACACGGTAGCAATTGACGACGAGATCACAGCCACTTTCAACGTCACCCATGCAGCGTCAAGAAAGGCGTCATTGCTCAATAAATCGCCGTACCATTTGGTTGAAAACCCTGCCCAAACAGTCACTAACTTTGATTTGTTGAAACTGTAAATCACCAGGATCAACATCGGTAGATAAAGAAACGCAAAGCCAAATGTCAGCGATACAACATTAAATGAGCTTAGGCGGTTCATCCTTCGGCCTCCTGTTGGCGTTGTTCATTTCGTTGAAACAGGATAATTGGGATGATCAAAATTATTAGCAAGATTACTGCAACCGCACTCGCAACCGGCCAATCTCGGTTCGAAAAGAACTCCTCAAACAGCACCTTACCAATCATCAAAGTACCAGATCCACCCAGCAATGATGGGATCACAAACTCGCCCAACGCTGGAATGAAAACTAAGAAACATCCTGCAATTATGCCACCTTTAGACAGTGGTATTGTGATCAACCAAAACGCTTTCACCCTTGAACAGCCCAGATCTTCAGCCGCTTCGATTAGCGAAGCATCAAGACGTTCAAGCGCCGCGTAAATCGGTAAAATCATAAACGGTATGTAGGTGTAAACGATACCAATATAGACGGCCGTGGATGTGTTCAAAATCATCAACGGCTCACTGATTGCCCCGATCCAAAACAAGAAGCGGTTCAACAGACCTTCCGTGCTTAGAATCCCCACCCATGCATATACGCGGATCAAAAAACTGGTCCAAAATGGTAGGATAATAAGCATCATCAAGGTAGCCCGCCACTCGTGAGGGGCGCGTGCCATCGCGTATGCAATTGGGTAGCCTAACAGCAGCGTCAGAACGGTTGAGATAAACGCGATTTTAAGACTGCTTAAGTACGCCTTCCAATACAAGTCATCTTCAGTCAAGAATACAAAATTCTCAAAATCCAGCTGCGATAACATCGCGCGTAAACCGTCTTTCATCGTAGGCATGTAGGGCGGGATCGCCAGCGCAGCGTCAGACAACGCTATTTTAAACACGATTACAAACGGAATCAGGAACAAGGTCAGCAGCCATAAATATGGCACGGAGATGAGGACAAAGCGTCTCAAATCAGCGATCCAAAAGAACGCCAGCTGTGGCGCTCCAACTAACCCAAACAGGATCTTCCCATGTAAACGCGCGACGTGAAACACGACGTGTGTTTGCAGTTTGCGCTTTAATGATTTGACCGTTCGGCAACTGCACGTGATAGGTACTTAAGTTACCTAAATACGCGATATCCAGTACCTTGCCTTGTACAGAATTGGGCCCTTCAGGGCGTTCCACGTGAATGCCAATTTTCTCCGGGCGAATTGCCAAGTGTGCGGTTGCACCCTCAGCAAAGGTTCGGTCACTGGCTGCGGTCATTGGCTCCATCCCATCAAAATCCAGTAAATATGTGTCGGCACCAACCGCCTTAACTGGACCGGTCAGAATGTTCACGTCACCAATAAAATCAGCAACATAAACAGAATTGGGTCCTTCATAAATTTTCTCAGGAGTAGCAACCTGAATAATGCGTCCCTCGTCCATAACAGCAACGCGGGAAGCAACCGTCATTGCCTCTTCTTGATCGTGGGTGACAATTACAAAGGTCGTGCCCGTCTGTTCCTGAATATCCATTAGCTCAAACTGTGTTTCT
>JABGTH010000172.1 GCA_018647275.1 Paracoccaceae bacterium | reverse complement strand
GGTCCAGTTCCCTCACCTCTTGGCGCAATATCTCTACTTTAGGCATTGGACTAAAGCAGTCATTAATTCAAATCGCCGCGAAGGGCTGCTTAGAGCCCGAAGCGGAAGTTTCAAATTCTCGCTGCATGCGCACGCAGCGCGCGAAATGCCTCAAGAGCAAGAGATATGGCGACGTCGCGCAGCATGGGAACCGGTCATTTAAGCAGGCCGCAGCAAAAAATACGAATTAAAGAATATTCCGGGTTAGTCTCGCCAATGGCCAACCGTCCTTGGCATAACACTATCGGACATCTTGAAGTCTTTCCCAAAGTCGGCGGTGTCGTGAAATTGCATTGGCTGGGTCGTATGGGATTCCAGCAACCGTTTGGAATATGTGTCACGGTATTCGCCGCATTTTTCATCATCAACCCGGACCGGGGCCCACGCAACAAACGGCGGCAAGACGTCAAAGCCGGTGTAGTGCAACATCCCATGGTGTATGTGCCAAAGCGCAACATTCATATCACCCAGTAATCCATCTGGTGAAAACATCGTGTCGAACCCACCGGTTGAGGTGCAGACCATAGCTCGCTTGCCCTTCAATCCGCCGGTTTCAAAGCGCAGTCCTGCACCATAAACTAACGAGTTCAAAAATACACGATCAACCCAACCCTTCATGATCGCAGGCATGGAAAACCAATAGAGTGGGAACTGCATGACCAAGATGTCACACCAAAACAGCTTGTCCAATTCTGCGGTTATATCGGCTGAAAGCTCCTCATTTTGCACGGCGTGCTTCTGTTCGCGGTCATATTGAAGCCGTTCAGGAAATCGACGCGCCTTGAAATCATTTTTGGATGCCACAGGTTCGAAGTCCATCGCATAGAGATCGGAAATTTTGACTTCATGCCCTGCAGCAAGCAACTGGGCCACAGCGTGATCCAACAAAGATCTCTGAAAGCTATGTTCGTTTTCCGGGTGGGCAAAAACAATAAGATACTTCATTTTACACACTTCTCTTCTCACATTAGCAGATCAAAATCTGGTTGGAACTGTTCAAAAGGCCTATCGCTGTCTCATGCATCAGCTTGGGTAGTTTTCATCTATTGGCCAAAACTTGCGCTGCCCCCCTGATATATTTTTTCAAATTCAGCATACGCGACTGCGATCTTGGGATACCAAGGCAACAAGGCTTGCCAGTTTCCCGAAAAGCCCTGCGCGTGAATTCGAGAATGCCCCGCACCAAAGAAGCCAGCCTCCGGTGCGGGAGGTATATCTAGGCGAATGTGACACCGTGTGTGTTCATCGGCAGTTCTGTCACACGTGGTCCATTTGCAGCGATTGCGTTGGCCAAGGCAGGTGCGGCAGGTGGTGTGCCCGGTTCACCTACGCCAGTTGGTGCCTCAGCTGATGGCACAATATGCACCTCAATGGCCGCGATATCCCTGATCCGCAAAGGTTCATAATCGGGGAAGTTGGACTGATCAACCACGCCTTCGGTCAACGTGATCTCGTCGCGCATCACGTGCCCGATGCCATAGCCGATTCCACCCTCCATCTGCGCTTTGATCACATCAGGGTTCACGGCAATGCCGCAATCAATGGCACAAGTGACTTTTTCGATTTTGATGCCCTCTTCAGCAGCTCCCGAGATTTCAACAACCTCAGCAGCGTAGCTGTTAAAGCTTTTGTGAACCGCGATACCCTGACTGCGCCCTGCGACGGCTTTGCCCCAGTTGCCTTTATCAGCCGCCAGTTTCAGCACGCCAGCAAGGCGGTCCTGATCCTTTCCACCGCCACTCAACAGTGCCAACCGGAATTCAACCGGATCACGCCCCGCCGCTTTGGCCGCCGCATCCATCATAGTTTCCATCACGTAGGCCGTATGGGTGTGCCCAACCGAACGCCACCACAATACCGATGTCGCCTTGGCCACATCGGTCAGGCCCAAGAATTGACCAGGAATAATATAAGGACTGCCAAACACCCCTTCGATCGAGGTATGGTCAACGCCGTCATGCACAAGAGCAGATGCAAACGGGGTGCCTTTTATAATCGACGGGCTTGCAATCCGGTGATCCCAGCCAAGGATATTGCCGTCGCCGTCCAGTCCCACGCGTACACGGTGCGCAACGGCGGGGCGATAATACCCTCCGGTAATGTCATCTTCGCGTGACCAGACCAATTTCACAGGCCGCGTTCGATCCGTGATGACAAAAGCCAGTGCCGCCTCAACCTGATAATCTGCGGTTGGCGTCGCCCGCCTGCCAAACGATCCACCTGCCAACATCGTGTTGATGCGGATTTTCTCCATCGGCAGTTGGAAGATTTGCGCCATGGCCATATGCGGCCCAGTCGGCTGCTGCGCGCCATCGTGCAACAAGATGCCACCATCTTCGGTGGCTTGGATGGTGCACGTCAGAGGTTCCATCGGGGCATGGGCCAGCAGAGGGAAGTAATAGGTGTGGTCGACAACTTTATCGGCCCCGTCAATCAGCGCGGCAGTTGCGGCCTGATCAGACTTCATAGCGTTGAATTCTGGGTCAGTGTTTACAGCCGCAATCAATTCTGCGCGGAATTCATCGGAACTCCGAGATTCTGCGGCAGAAAAATCCCACTCAACCGTCAGGGCGTCGCGGGCTTGAAGGGCACCCCAAGTATTCTCAGCGTAAACAACAACACCTGCCTTGTTGGGCAACGCCGCCGCACGAATAAACCCCTTGATCGACTGCGCATCACTATCGTCAAAGCTCGCGACGGTGCCTCCCATGCGGGGCGTACGAGCAATCACCGCGACCATTTGGTTTTCCAAATGTAAATCCATTGCGAATTTGGCCGTGCCGTTGGTCTTAGGCGCTGAATCCTTGCGACGAACACCCGGGTTCCCGACAAGGCGGAAGTCCTTGGGGTCTTTCAGCGTTGGGTTCGCGGGTGGGTCCATTTCGGCGGCTGCTGAAAAGAAATCGACCATTGGTGCGGATTTACCACCACCTGAGATTACGCCGTCTTGCAGCGTGAGCACTGTTGGCTCAACACCCCAAGTTCTTGCAGCCGCGTCGATCAGCATTTCACGCGCAGCGGCACCTGCTTGGCGGTACTGCATATACGAATTGGCCATCGCAGTTGAGCCGCCAGTGCCTTGGAACGGACCAAAGAACAGGTTGTTATATTTGCTGGGGTCTGAGGGTGCGAATTCATATTCGATCGCATCCATCGACAAGCCAAGCTCTTCGGCAATAAGCGTGGTCAGTCCGGTTGCGGGACCTTGCCCCATTTCGAAATGTTTAACGACAGCCGTGACAACACCATTGGCATCGATCTTAACGAATGGGGTCAGTTGCGCAGAACCGTGTCCTGCGGCAAGTGCACCATCAGGGCGGATGCCAATGACCAGCATCGTGGCACCAGCAGCTTTTAGAAATCCTCGGCGAGATGTATTCAATGTCATATCAAGTCTCCATGATTTCTGATGCACGTTGGATCGCGGCGCGAATGCGTTGGTAAGTGGCACATCGACACGCATTGCCGTCCATATAGTCGTCGATTTCTGCGACGGAGGGTTTGGGGTTTTCGCTAAGCAAGCCAACAGCGGACATGATTTGACCGGACTGGCAGTAACCACACTGAACCACATCCAATTCGACCCAAGCGGCCTGAACCGCTTGCGCTTCTTTCGAAGCAATACCTTCGATTGTGGTGACACTAGCCCCTTCTAGATCTTCGATATAGGTCTGACATGAACGCACGGGCACACCATCAACATGAACAGTGCAGGCACCGCAAGCAGCAACGCCACAACCGAACTTGGTTCCGGTCATCTTTAGTTCATCGCGGATTACCCACAAAAGTGGTGTGCCCTCTTCGGCCTCCAGCTTATGCGTTTGGCCGTTTAAATTCAGTGATATTGCCATGGTTCTATTGAACCTCCCTATGTGTTATCTCTTGGTCATTCATTTTCACAAGTTATGCCCGAATTGATCCTTCATGCCGTCAATGAACGCTTTATCATCCTGTGCTTTGCGGTTGTTCAGCAGCTCGACGGCATCGGGACCCGCGCGGTACCGCAACGTATCGGTTCCGTCCGTAACCGCGCCGTAGATAACTTCCGCCACAACGATCGGCTGTGATGCACGAGAGGTCGCTTCTTCACCTCCCCAAGTTGCAAACAGCGCCTGAACGACAGGCTGGTATTCCGGCAGCGCCTCGTCGTTGACAAAGTCGAACGACCGCCCTCCAAAGTCGGTTGCGATCATTCCGGGTTGAACAATTTTGACCTTGATGCCTGCTGCTGCAAGTTCGTAGTGCAGGGATTCCGAAATACCTTCGACAGCAAATTTGGAGCCATGATAGAGCGCACCAAGCGGGAAGGTCATTTGCCCACCAATTGACGAGATGTTGACAATTGTGCCCGAACCCTGCGCACGAAGATGCGGCAGAACGGCCTTGGTGGTTTCCAGCAGACCAATCACATTGGTATCAAACTGACGGCGGATGCGGTCCATCGGAAATGCTTCGAGCGGACCATATGCGCCATAGCCCGCATTGTTCAGCAGCACGTCGATCTTACCAAACTTTTCGATACCCTTTGCGACGGCACTTTCAATCGAAGCCGGGTCTGTAACGTCGAGGCGCGTGACAAGAATGTTGTCGTTTCCAACAAGATCTACTTCATCTTGAGGGGAGCGCATTGTCGCCACGACCTGCCAGCCTCGAGAGGCAAACAGCTTGGCTGTTTCTTTGCCGATACCCGACGAAGCGCCAGTGATTAGTATTGTCTTGGACATGAAGAGGCTCCTCGATGAATGTCGCCTCAAAGTAGCACCAAGTGAATCAACCTCACTGCCTGATCTTCCGAATGATCTGCCTATTTCTCCAAAGCTATGGCTTCGGGTGTTATCCTGGAGCAATTTTTTCTATAATTGACAAACAAGGGAGGCCGTCTAATGGTGTCGGAAAATCTGATCAACGACGTTTTTCACTATGTTGAGGTGAATGGCGGTTTGGGTAGAGGCTGCAGCACAGGTGTCGATGGGCTGTTCGCGTTTGGCAATACAGCGAAGACAGAATTTTCGGGCGCAATCTATGATCCAATCATGTGCTTGGTGCTGCAAGGAGCCAAAGAAGCCAACGTGGGCGGCCGTGTGCTGCGTTACGGCGCGGGGGATACACTTATCGTCAGCCATGCAGTCCCTCTTGAGTCCGCAGTTATCCAAGCCACTCCCGAGCAGCCTTATGTCGCACTTGTCCTGCGTTTGGATCTTGCTTTGGCACGCAGTCTCTATGATGAAATCGACGGCATTGGAGAAACGGAAAGTGATACATATGCGCTCAACGTTGCTGCCTCGGATGCTGCGTTGAGCGATGCCGTAGCGCGTCTTTTTCGAATGTCTCAAGACCCGACAGAGGCCCGTGCGCTTGCACCGCTCGTTCTGAAGGAAATTCATTTTCGCCTTTTGCGGGCCCAGCACGGTGGCATGCTACGACAGCTACTCAGACATGACAGTCCGGCCAACCGGATTTCGAAATCCATTGCCATCATTCGGATGAACTTCAGAAACACCCTATCCGTTGCCCAACTTGCCACAGAGTCCGGCATGAGCTTGTCTGCATTTCATGAACATTTCAAATCGGTGACGGCCACAACCCCTCTACAATACCAAAAAGAACTGCGTTTGTTGGAAGCTCAGCGTCTTTTGCTATCAGGGAACGCGACTGTTGCGTCTGCTGCCTTTGACGTAGGGTACGAAAGCCCCACACAGTTTAGCCGTGAATTCTCTCGCAAATTCGGCCTGTCACCGAACGATCAAAAATCTACAGGTGTGTTATTTTCCGGGTAACCTCCGAACTTCGGCGGTTTCTATGATTGGGTTGCTTGATGGCTGTGTTTTGGCTTCTCAACTGGGGTTTCTAGTGAGGCCAAAGTCGTCAATTCGCCACTCCAGAAGTTAGAAAAGATAATCGTCGAAATGCGGTGAGCTGCAGGTTTGTTTGCGTCTAATAATTTCGAGCACAGTACAGCGCTTGGGGGGGGGGATGAAATTCGCGCATCTGGGTGGGTTTCAATGACCGGTCCGGTGAAATCCGCTGCGTCGCCAAATGTGAGTCGCTGCACTTGCGAAGAAATGCTGCGTCAGCAACATGGCCAAACGTCAATGCCGGGAAAGTCCGCTTAGCAGACCTCTATGCAACGCGCAGCGAATGTCCGGTTCCCGCCCAACGTGTTGTTCGCTATCATTTATTAGTGTCATGCTGATCCGCAAACTCATC
>JABGTH010000282.1 GCA_018647275.1 Paracoccaceae bacterium | reverse complement strand
TTGCACTTGAACGCTATAAATCCGCTCGAACACTTCGGCGGTTCCCTCGACCATCCAACTTGGGCCAAGCAATAATTCTTTGGTGCTGGTTATCCGCTGGGGCGGATCATCATTTGCCAAATAGTATTGTAATCGATGGGTGAATTCATGCGCCAAAATAGGCGGTAACTGCTGTTCAATCAGGGCAAACCACTCGCGATCATACGCCTTGGGTTTAAACCAACACATCACTGTGTAGGAACGATTGGCCGCGGCACCGATGGGTTTGTTATCACAAAGCCTCGCTACATCCACAGGTGATGACCTTTGCCGCCGCCCCATTTCTTTAAGGGCTTGGGACAGGTGGACATTCAACAAGCTCGGATCACTTGTACCGATCAGTGCAATTGACTTTTCAAAACTGCCCAAATGTATCAGTAAAGAACGCACGAACATCCTTGTCCGCTTTAGCGAGCATCGCAGCCTTCACCACGTTGGCTTCTTCATCGGTATAAATCAACGATGCGTTCTGGCCATATGACGGTGTTGCAAACAGCCATACCGAACATATTAGACAGCGCACCATCCCAATTAGTGTAGTGGTTGGGGGCTGTAATCGTGCTGGCGCGCAAGCGCGAAGGCTAGGCGACGATCACCGACCAACGCCAATTGCTTGCCGTCGGCATCGTGAACTGCGAACATTTTCTTCACGCCGTCAATTTGGCTTTGAACTTCACTTGGCAAATCGCTGACCAACACAGGTTTTACGTAAACCATTCGATCGGTATCTGCTGATAGCTCGTCGTCGAATTTGTACTCTGAATTCATGACTTACCCTTTCTTTATGTTGATGGTTTGGACCACTGTCTCTGGTTTAGCTTGCGTCAAATCAATGTGCAGTAAACCGTTTTCCATCACGGCCTCCCCTACATCTACCCCTTCCGCCAAAACGAAAGAGCGTTGAAACTGGCGCGACGCGATACCGCGGTGCAGAAATACACGGCCTTCAACATCGTCAGTGTTGCGCCCGCGGATCACAAGCTGGCGATCCTCAACCGTGATTGCCAATTCATCTTCTGCAAAACCTGCGACGGCCAAAGTAATACGGTAAGATAGATCAGATGTTTGTTCAATATTGAACGGTGGATAGCCTTCGTTGCCAGTCTTGGCAGTGCGCTCCATCAAACGTTCGAGTTGCTCGAAGCCCAACATGTGCGGGTACGAAGCAAGGGTCATTTTGGTCATGCGACACGTCCTTCTAGTTAAGCGACAGTCAGTTTTGGCCCCTAGACTAGGCGACCTTCTGCAATGAATATGGGAATGAATTAACCGCCCGACAAGACCTTTGATGAAATACCTATGCGCAGCCATTTCAGCGCCTTATATTGAAACCTGCAAACACGAGTTAGAATCAGCGTTATGAATGACCAATCAGACATATCCATGAAAACCGACGACGTTCTTCGTGTCGAATTGGAAGTGTTCCGCACGGACCATCGCGCTTTGGATGATGCAATCAAAGAATTGGTTGATGTGGGGACAAGCGATCAATTGATGCTTCGACGCCTCAAAAAACAAAAGCTTTGGCTCAAAGACCGCATAACAGTCATCGAAGACCGGTTAACCCCCGATATTATCGCTTAATTATCTGCTCCTTGGGGCTGACAGCATTGCCTCGCACGACCATCACGCTATAGTGACCGCTTCGCCAAACAAGGGCTTACTTAATGACACAGCACTCTTCCACCACACCAATTAAAGTTGGCATTATCATGGGCAGCCAATCAGATTGGCCAACCATGCGTGAAGCCGCTGACATTCTTGATCAACTAGGTATTCCTTATGAATCCAAGATTGTGTCAGCACATCGCACACCTGATCGCTTGTGGGATTATGGCAAAACGGCTGTTGATCGTGGATTGCAAGTTATTATAGCAGGCGCCGGTGGTGCAGCTCACCTCCCCGGCATGATGGCGTCAAAAACGCGAGTGCCTGTTGTTGGTGTACCAGTGCAAACAAAAGCTTTGTCTGGCGTCGACTCTCTGTACTCGATCCTACAAATGCCACGCGGCTTTCCTGTCGCGACTATGGCAATTGGTGGCGCAGGGGCAACGAATGCCGCTTTGATGGCCGCTGGTATATTGGCCCTTCAAGACCCAGAATTGGCCACACGTTTAGACACATGGCGCAATGACTTGTCTGCCTCAATTCCGGATGCCCCAACTGATGACTGATACACTGACAACCGGCGCAACAATCGGCATTTTGGGCGGTGGCCAACTAGGCCGCATGCTCAGCGTAGCAGCCAGCCGCTTAGGTTTCAAAACCCACATCTTTGAGCCAGGCGCAAACCCACCCGCAGGCGAAGTTGCAGACCGCGTCACGACTGCCAAATATGATGACGCGGATGCATTGCGCACCTTTGCCGCTGATGTTGATGTGATCACTTATGAATTTGAGAACATCCCAACCAGCGCGCTTGATCTGCTTGAAACCCTGCGTCCCATTCGTCCCGGCCGCGAAGCCCTTCGCATCTCGCAGGATCGCTTGACGGAAAAGAACTTCTTGCAAGGCCTTGGCCTAAACGTAGCGCCATTCTCCGACATCCCTGATGAAGCCACGCTAACTGCCGCAATAGATAACATCGGTGCACCTTCCATCCTAAAAACCCGCCGCTTTGGTTATGATGGTAAAGGTCAGGCGCGGATAATGAAAACTGAGGACGCTGCTGCTGCGTTCAAAGACATGGCGGGCAGCGCCGCCGTCTTAGAAGGCTTTATCAGCTTTACGCATGAAGTTTCTGTTATCGCCGCACGCAGTATCACAGGCGAAGTCGCCTGCTATGATCCGGGCGAAAACGTTCACCGCAACGGCATCTTACACACGACCACGATCCCTGCTCGCCTTTCTCCAAGCTTGCGTACAGATGCGATCCTGATCGCCGCAAACATCCTGAATGCATTAGATTACGTCGGCGTCTTGGGCGTTGAATTGTTTGTAACCCCGAACGGATTGATCGTGAACGAGATCGCGCCGCGTGTGCACAATTCTGGCCACTGGACCCAAAACGGGTGTGCCGTTGACCAGTTTGAACAACATATTCGTGCCGTCGCTGGTTGGACATTGGGGGACGGCAAGCGTCACTCTGACGTTGTGATGGAAAACCTGATTGGCCGCGACATGGACCGTGTGCCTACCCTTGCCAAAGAACCGAATACTGCGCTGCACTTATACGGCAAAGCTGAGGTGAAAACGGATCGCAAGATGGGGCATTTCAATCGAATCAAATAAACTGTGATCGTTGACAGTCAAAATACCGGTGCCATCCTTTTCTTGAGGCGTTTATTGATCGGAAAGCTGCCATGACGATGCCCAATGTGTCTTTGGACAAACCTCCAGACGTAAGTGCTTTTTTCGACGCACAGTCCAACACAATTAGCTATGTCATCAAAGATCCTGACAGCACATCATGCGCGATTATTGATGCAGTTATGCAATTTGACTATGCAGCTGGCCGTCTAAGTTACGAAAGCGCAGATGAGATCATTGATTTCATAACGTCCAATGGCTTGCATCTCGAGTGGATCATAGAAACCCACGTCCATGCAGACCATCTTTCTGGCGCACCCTATATCCAAGGACAGCTGGGCGGAAAAATCGGGATTGGTGAGTACATCCAAGAGGTTCAAGACACCTTTGGGAAGGTTTTCAACGAAGGGACCGAATTTCAGCGAGATGGCTCACAGTTCGACAAGCTGTTCAAGGATGGCGACCTGTATAAAATTGGTAGCCTTGAGTGCTTTGCCATTCACACCCCGGGCCATACACCTGCATGCATGGTGCATGTAATGGGTGATGCAGCCTTTGCCGGTGATACCTTGTTCATGCCCGACGGCGGTTCGGCACGTGCTGATTTTCCGGGCGGTGATGCGGGCCAACTCTATGACAGTATCACCAAGGTTCTCAGCTTACCTGATGACGTGCGCCTCTTCGTTTGCCACGACTATGGCCCCAATGGGTGTTCCATCGCTTGGGAAACCACCGTGGGTGCCCAGAAGAAGGCCAATATCCACATTGGCGACGGGGCGACCCGATCTGATTTTGTAAAAATGCGCGAAACGCGTGATGCGCAACTTTCAATGCCCAAGCTTATCATACCATCATTACAGGTAAACATTCGCGCGGGCGAAGTGCCACGTGATGAGGCCGGAAATATGACACTGAAGATTCAAGTGAACAGACTATAGCGGCTAAAGATCAGCGCTCGGCACCTGGGTTTCCCTTAAGGCAATCAAAGCCTTCGCAGCCAAAGAGTTCCAACAACGCATCTGCCCAACTGATAGACGGATCAAAGGCACCTGTTTCTAAAAACAAAATCGTTTCCGTAATGACCCTTGGATTGTTCATCATAAACGTATGGGTAACTGGCAGGACGATATGATCTTTCATTCCAGCGACAACAGTTGAACTCACAGCAACTTTGCCGTCATCCGCTCCAGGTAAAAGCCTCGAAAAGTACACGTTCAAGGACTGATCGCCCGCAATTACGCCAACGGGGTAATTCACTGCAGGTAACGACAGCGGCAGGCTTTCTTCTCCTGTGCCCAACTGTAATCCAGCGGGGCCGTTTATCTGGTCAAAGATGAAAAGACCCGAAAATGTATCGACGATTTCGCTACCCTTGTTGGGCGGTGCCAACATTACGATACGTTCAAGATTCTCAGGGCGGTTTCGGCTGAGCCAATCGCGTAACATAATCCCACCCATTGAATGGGTTACAAAATAAAGTGGCCCCTCAGGGCAGGATGCAAGAGCCGCGGGAATAGTCGCATCAGCCAAATCAGAAATTGACGCATTGGTTGAGGGATAACCCGGGCGAACCACGAAATACTCCTCAGCTTCCAACGCCGTCTCCATTAATGCGAATGAGGATTCCGTGCGCGCAAGGCCATGTATCAAGACGACACAATTGGCGGCGACAGGTCCACCGCAGCAGATTGCAATTAAGGTGGCAAAGACGTGTTTCATAACGATGCAGATAGACCTTCGCAACTTCACATGGAATGGTGGTGCGTCATTCATTCGCACCGAAAGCCCAAAAATGTCAGAAAAGCCACCTCGCGTCGCCGTTCGAGCGATCATCATCCACGAAGATCGATTACTGTTGGTCAACGCATGGGCTGGGCAGGAAAGCCCGCTGATGTGTACGCCTGGTGGTGGTGTAAATATTGGAACCAGTTTGCCAGAAAACTTAAAACGCGAGGTTTTTGAAGAAACAGGGCTAGACATAATAGTTGGCACACCTGCCCTTGTGAATGAATTTCACATGCCAGAAAAAGACTACCATCAAGTCGAGGTATTTTTTCAGTGCACACTCAATGGAAAAACAAACATCGCGGACGACTGGAATGACCTAGAGAATGTCGTGA
>JABGTH010000178.1 GCA_018647275.1 Paracoccaceae bacterium | reverse complement strand
TTTGTCGAATTGGCTGAGGATGCGCAGCAAATCAACAAGGGCGACCTTGTGCGTTACGTTCCCTTTGGAAGTTTTGGCCTGTAATACGGGTCGCTTTTAAGCCGCCAGAGGGTCGTTTGCAGCCTTGCTTGATCGCAGTTGTGTGTCTACGAAGTTTGGATGAGAGATACATCGCAAAACCCCGCCAAAAAAAACCGTCGTTAACAGCTGGAACGAATGGGATCCATTACATCACGTGATCGTAGGCCGCGCTGACGATTGCCACATTCCACCAGAAGAACCAGCGTTAGACGCGAAGGTTCCCGAAGACAGTGACATGCGTGGCCAATGGGGCCGCCGTCCACAAGAAACCATCGATCGTGCGAATGAGTTGCTCGACAACTTTGCTGACATGTTGACCAAGCGCGGCGTACGCGTTGATCGCCCAGATAGCATCGATCATTCCCAAAGTGTAACGACACCTGACTTTCACACCGAAAGCCAGTTTGGCTGCATGCCACCGCGTGATGTATTGTTGACTGTCGGTTCTGAAATGCTGGAAGCGACAATGTCTTATCGTTGCCGTTGGTTCGAATACCTAAACTATCGTCCATTGTTAAAGCAGTATTTTGAAGACGATCCAAAATTCCGTCACGAAGCTGCGCCAAAGCCGCGCCTGACTAACGAAGACTATCACCCAGATTATCTAAGCGATAAAATTGGCGATACGCAGCGTCTGAAGTGGGCTGAAGAAAAGTTCTTTGTGACCACCGAAGAAGAACCATTATTTGATGCCGCTGACGTTTTGCGTTTTGGCCGTGACTTGGTCGTGCAGCATGGGTTTACCACGAACCTTAAAGGGATCGAGTGGTTGCGCCGTCACTTCCCTGATCACCGCGTTCACACTGTGAACTTCCCTGGCGACCCGTATCCAATCCACATTGATGCGACCTTTACGCCTTTGCGCCCTGGTTTGATACTGAACAACCCGCAGCGCCGCCTACCAGAAGAGCAGCGTAAGATGTACAATGACAACGGTTGGGAAATCGTGGATGCAGCGCAGCCTGCGCACAACGCCCCACCAGCGCTTTGCTATTCATCAACATGGTTGTCTATGAACGTTTTGGTACTAGATCCGAAAACGGTTTGTGTGGAGAAATCTGAGGTCTATCAGGCCGAGCAAATGGATAAGTTAGGTATGAATGTGATCGAGGTGGAATTGCGCGATGCTTATGCATTTGGCGGTGGTCTGCACTGCTGTACCGCGGATGTGTACCGCGAAGGCGATTGCGAAGATTACTTCCCAAATATGCCATCCTAAGAGGATTGCTTTCACCCGCTAGCAAGTTGGCTGGCGGGTGAAACCCTATGCCGGTTTGCCTTTTTACTAATCACGTCTGGCTGTTGAGCAAGCAATTGGAGGCGGCATTAAAAAAATATCCTGACGCTTTGGACATTATTCTTAGCCAGCCCAATCGCGGCTTTTTCCGGTGAACCTAATTGCGACGTGAGCTTGGATGTTTGATTTTTAGAGGGTGCTCCAGTTGATCGGTTTGTTCTGACCAACGGATCAGAACGTGGTATTATTCAGGCAGATGTTCAATTTGATTTACGCCAATCCGCTGGTAAGCTGATTTTTGATATTCAGAGCGGTGGCTCTGGCGTCGAGGTGTAGTAACCCTCACAAAGTACACCTGTAAATCTGAAAGTCGCGGATGGTGCCGAACGTTTGCGTATGCCACTGGGCGGGTTGGAAGCAGGTGCATCAATTAGCTTTACCATTGATGCGGATGATCGCCTAACAGCATCTGACTTGGGAAAAATCAGGGTGTCAGGGTCTGAAATGCAAGGCACCGTCGTGACGTTAACGATTGATGAACACAGCTATTCTGCGGTTTTTAACCCGAAGAATTAAGCGGTGATCGATACAGTTTGTGCTGACAAGATTTAGTCAAACGTACCAGCGACACGACCCAATAACATAAATGCCCGTGCCGTGCGTGTGTCTGAAAGCGCAGAGATCTCGCTATCATTGGCACGCGGCTCAAACTCAGCAAATACCCTATCAAATCGGCGCAAAAAGTGGTGCGCTGCATCGCGAAAAATCGGGTCTTGTTTCATACGACCCGAAGTCAAAACCAATGAAGAGTGATCTCGAACGCCACCAAGTGCAGCAACAGGAAGACCACGTGTTCCACCCGCAAACTGACGCCAAATTTCCGCGCGTGCACGATCGGGGCGCAAATCATCCATGTAAATGCCGTCTTGGCTTAGTAGGGTCAAAATGTCTTGTGCCGCTCGGATCAGTTGGCTTGCTTCCCGATCCTTAAGGGCGCGGCGCAATGCGGCAAAACCAACTTCGTCTTCTGCTGTTTCTGGGAAATTCATTGCCCGAATAAAGTCTTCTGTTGCCAATGGCGGAGTGATGTCTTCGGCTGTTGTTCCCAATGCGAGGGCAGGTTGATCATCCGTTTCGACAACAACTGGTGCGGTGAAGCGGGTTGGTTCACCGGCAGTGTCCCGACGTCTTGCGAATGTTGCCAATGTTGTTTCCGTCTTGGGTGCCGCGGCTGCGATTTCATCTAACTTCCGCCTAACCGAGGGTTCGTTAGACAAGTCGCGACCTTGTGATTGCGCAATATATGCTTGACGAATAGCATCGATTTCCGCCTGCAAACGTTGGCTTTCTTCACGTATAACACGGCTGGCACGAGCTGCGGTGGCGGCAACCCAAATCATTGCAGCAGGCATAAAGATTGCGAGCATAGTCATAAGAAAACGCAATCCGTCACGATCGAAAGGTACATTAGGTTGGTCCGGCAAGGTAAGGGAAAATATAGCTGCGCCAATCAACCAAATCGCACTTAAGACGATTGCGATGGTCTCGATCCCACTGACTGCGCTATAAACTGGGCGGTCGTATATACCCAAAGGGGTCGGGCGGGATTTTGAGGTTTGATTGGACATTTTTCCACGATCCTATCAGGCGAAAACAATGGAGAGAACTTCGTAAGATTTCACACCTCCAGGTGTGCGTACCTCAACACTGTCGCCTTCGTCCTTGCCAATAAGAGCACGAGCGATTGGGGATTTGATGTTAAGCAGACCTGCTTCAATGCTGGCCTCATATTCGCCAACGATCTGATAGGTTTTTTCCTCGTCAGTGTCTTCGTCGACCAAAGTGACTTTTGCGCCGAACTTGATCGTACCTGACATTTTTGCAGGATCGATGACATCTGCCAATGAAATAACGCCCTCTAGCTCTTTCACACGTCCCTCGATGAAGGACTGTTTTTCTTTAGCTGAATGATATTCTGCGTTCTCGGACAAATCGCCGTGTTCACGTGCATCTGCAATGGCTCTGATGATGGTAGGGCGTTCGACCGTTTTTAGGTGCTTTAGCTCTACTTCCAAATCAGTGTGCCCTTTGCGGGTCATTGGGATCTTTTCCATAACATTGGTCCAACTGTGAAAAGCGGCCTAAATGGGCCGCTGTTAAAGGTTACGTCCCAAATGACCCAAAGGGGCATCTAAATGCAAGTGTTCTAAACATGTTGGGCTGTTCTTGGCTGTTGTGTTGCATTGCGTGCGTCAGCCTGGTGTCTTCGTTGGCCAGTTCTCAATGCGATCGTCATTCACGTGCAAAAGGATCTGACGCACCAGGCCAGCGATCTGACGGCTCTAAGGCATACAGAAAAACCGCATTTGATTTACGTTGTGTCGAGATTGCATTGATCTGCCTGCTAGGGTAGCAAAATGTGAAAGAATATTTCGTTCGAATCTTGATGTTCGACGCCTATGAAAAAGGACTCACAGAATGGCTCAAATTGAACGCGAAACAATGGAATATGACGTTGTCATTGTTGGCGCTGGACCCGCCGGTCTGTCGGCCGCCATTCGCTTGAAGCAGCTTGATGCAGATTGCAACGTTGTGGTCCTTGAAAAAGGGTCCGAAGTTGGGGCGCATATCCTATCTGGTGCTGTGCTAGACCCATGTGGACTGGATGCATTGATCCCTGACTGGAAAGCCAAAGGCGCGCCTTTGAACACACCAGTCAAAGAAGATAATTTTTACATGCTTGGCGAAGCCGGCAAGTTGCGTATTCCGAACGCGCCGATGCCACCGCTGATGAGTAACCACCACAACTATATCGTTTCTATGGGCAATGTTTGTCGTTGGATGGCAGAACAAGCTGAAGAACTGGGTGTCGAAATTTTTCCAGGTATGGCGTGTTCCGAATTGGTTTATGGCGACAACGGTGAAGTAAAAGGCGTAGTCGCCGGTGTTTTCGGTCTAGAAACTGATGGATCTATCGGTGAAAACACCGAAGTCGGTATGGAATTGCACGGCAAATACGTCTTCCTGTCTGAGGGTGTGCGCGGGTCATTGTCCAAAGAAGTCATTGCCAAATACAACTTGTCTGATGGACACGAGCCACAAAAGTTTGGCCTTGGCATGAAAGAAATCTGGGAGATTGATCCATCCAAGCACAAAGAGGGCACAGTCACCCACACGATGGGTTGGCCGCTAAACTCTAACGCTGGTGGTGGTTCGTTCGTTTATCATCTTGAGAACAACCAAGTGTACGTCGGTTTTGTTGTCCACCTGAACTACAAAAACCCGCATATGTTCCCATACATGGAGTTCCAGCGTTTCAAACATCATCCTATGATGAAGGACCTTTTGGAAGGCGGCAAACGTGTCGCTTACGGTGCGCGCGCGATTTCTGAAGGTGGATATCAATCCATGCCTAAGATGGTTGCGCCAGGCGTTGCTTTGCTTGGTTGTTCTGTGGGTATGGTCAACGTGCCGCGCATCAAGGGCAATCATAATGCGATGTTGTCAGGCAAAGCCGCTGCTGAGGCGGCAATGGTTGCAATCAAAGCAGATCGTTCTGGTGATGAATTGACAGCTTATGAGGCTGAAGTTCGCGACGGTGCGATTGGCAAAGACCTTAAAAAAGTACGTAACGTAAAGCCGCTTTGGTCAAAATTTGGCCTGATAACGTCCTTGGTCGTTGGTGGCTTTGATATGTGGTGTAACACATTGGGCTTCTCGCTTCTGGGCACGCTCAAGCACGGTAAAAACGATGCTGACAGCACTGAAGAAGCCAGAAAGCATAAGCCTATCGATTATCCAAAGCCGGACGGTAAGCTGTCGTTTGATCGCCTTACAAACGTTGCATACTCATTCACCAACCATGAAGAGTCCCAACCTGCTCACTTGCATTTGATGGATCCAAGTGTTCCGGTCGGTGTGAACCTTGAAAAATACGCGGGGCCATCGGCCCGTTATTGCCCAGCGGGTGTGTATGAATTTGTTGAGGAAGCGGACAAAGACACCAAGTTTGTCATCAATTTCCAAAACTGTGTGCACTGCAAAACATGCGATATCAAAGACCCAAGCCAGAACATCAACTGGACGACCCCGCAGGGTGGTGATGGCCCCAATTATCCTAACATGTAAGCGGGTAAAAAACTGACGAAACGAAAAGGCGGACGAAGGTCCGCTTTTTTGCATTTTAGATCACGTATCTGTGCGCCGAATGTGGCCTGTAAAGGTCCCCAGCCATTGCACCTTTTTGCTGACGTGCTAGCTTTGGACTTAACCAAAACATGAGGCGATGCTGTGATCCGATTTTTGATGTCTACTGCTGTGGCAATGACTTTTTCCGTCAGCGTCGGCGCGCCTCAAGTGTTTGCGCAAAGCGTATCTGGAGCGTATTTGGCCGGGCGTCAGGCAACGTCGCAGAATGATTTCAGCAACGCCTCGACCTATTTTGTTAAAGCGCTTGCGCGCGACCGCGCCAATCCAGGGCTGATGGAGGGTGCAGTTTCGTCGCTTTTGGCGCTGGGTGAAATTCAAAAAGCGGTTCCAATCGCAAAGGCAATCGAACAACTGGAATTGCGTAGCCAAACTGCAAGCATGGTTCTGATCGCTGATTTGGTGATGAACAAGAACTTTGATGGTGTGATTGCACGCGCAGACGACAATGGCGGAATTGGTCCGTTGGTCGACACGTTGGTATCTGCGTGGGCCAAATTGGGACAAGGCAAAGCAGCTGCTGCCTTTGAAGAATTTGATGTTGTTGCCGAACAGCCAGGGATGTCTGGCTTTGCGACATATCACAAAGCGATGGCTTTTGCTGTGGTCGGTGATTTTGAAAGGGCTAATGACCTTTTCTCAAGCAGCAATGCTGATGGCGCATTTGCAACGCGTCGTAGTGCCATGGCGCGTGCCGAGGTGTTGTCACAGCTTGATCGCAACGCAGAGGCGGTGCAATTGCTGCGCCTAGCATTCGGGGATGTAACTGACCCAGAGCTGGATGCACTGTTGGAAGCGCTCAAAGCGGGTACGACGGCTCCATTCACGCACGCAACATCAGCAAGCGATGGTATTGCCGAAGTGTTTTATTCCCTTGCGGGGGCTTTACGCGGTGAAGCGGATGCTGACTATACCTTACTGTATGCACGCTTGGCCTATTCATTGCGTCCTGACCACATCGATGCATTGCTATTAAGCGCCGAATTATTGGAAGAACTCGGTCAATTTGATCTGGCAATTGATGCCTATAAAAAAGTTCCAAGAACTGACACCGCATCACATGCCGCTGAATTAGGACGCGCCGCCGCCTTGCGCAGTTCTGGTAAATCTGACGCAGCAATCGAAGTTTTGGCGCAACTTGCACGTCGTTTTCCGGATATGGCCATTGTTCATTCTACACTTGGTGATGCGTTGCGTAACCAAGACGAGTTTGTGGATGCCGTGGCATCATATGATAGAGCGCTTGAACTGGTCCCTGAGGGGTCACGGGGGCGTTGGTTCATCCACTATGCACGCGCAATTGCGCATGAGCGTTTGGACAACTGGGAACAGGCCGAAGCCGACTTTCGGGCAGCATTGGATCTGAACCCTGATCATCCTCAGGTTCTAAATTATCTAGGGTATTCGATGGTCGAGAAACAAATTAATTTGGCTGAAGC
>JABGTH010000204.1 GCA_018647275.1 Paracoccaceae bacterium | reverse complement strand
TGGGCCATCCTCAATCTCTGCATGATCGAAGTGCATGAAGAAGGGTGAGGGGCCTTCGCCCGCGCGTCCATCGGTGACTTTGATCTCTAACATCGGTTGGGCATCGTCGCTAAGCGCATTCCAAAGGCCGATGTTCTTTAACAGACGTTGCGAGGTCAGCGCGACGGCGTAGGACCGCCCGTCAAAGGCAGCATTTTTGCGCACTTTAGTTGTCAGCGCGTCAATTACGGTTGTGGTGATACCTGCGCGTGCAAGAGCGGTGGCCAAGATAGGGCCATTCAGCCCGCCGCCTACGATGGTTATGTCTGTGTCAAATTTCATAGTTATTGATATGGGGAGCCGACGGGGATTGTCCATGCGTGGTTGCGTCGCTACCCTTCGATTAAATGGTTTGCAGGAGCGGCAATATGAATGACTGGCTAACAATGACGGCGTGCGATTTGGGACGTGGTATAGGGGCAGGGGAGATTGATCCTGTCACTTTGACCCAAACCTATTTGGATGCGATCAACGGCCATCAATTTACGAACCAGATTTATGCGCGGGTTACTTCAGAACGTGCATTGTCAGAGGCGAGAGCCGCCGCTGATCGGGCCAAGTCAGGGCATCGTTTGTCCCTGCTGGATGGTGTGCCGATCAGTTGGAAAGACTTGTTTGATACAGCAGGGGTTGGGACCGAAGCAGGGTCGAAACTGTTAAGTGGCCGCGTCCCAGACGTGGATGCCGTCGTATTGGCGAATGCCACCGCTATGGGATTGGTTTGTTTGGGTAAAACCCATATGAGCGAATTGGCGTTTTCAGGATTGGGGTATAATCCCTCGACCGAAACGCCCCCTTGTGTGAATGATCTGGATGCTGTTCCTGGTGGATCCTCATCGGGTGCTGGCGCGTCGGTTGCGTTCAATCTGGCGGCTGCTGGCATAGGGTCTGACACAGGTGGTTCTGTTCGTATTCCTGCCGCATGGAATGATCTGGTTGGATTGAAAACCACAGCGGGGCGGTTGTCATTAAAGGGCGTCGTTCCGTTGTCAGTGAAGTTTGACACGGTTGGCCCTTTGACCCGATCTGTTGAGGATGCAGCAGAGCTGTATGCAATGATGGACGGCAGTATGGCCCCTGATTTGCGCGGCGCAACCTTAAAGGGTCGCAAGTTTGCGATTGTGCGCACGACCTTGATGGATAATTTGCGTGATGCACCAAAAGCAGCGTTTGAAAGTGCTGTTCAGCGCATGCAAGCCGTTGGTGTGGTGATTGAGTACATTGATGTGCCCGCGGTTCAGGATTCCCTGGACCTTTCCGCGATTTTGATGACATCGCAGGCCTATGGTCAATGGAAAGACGTAATCGAAGAGAACCCGGATGAAATGTACCCAGAAATCCTAAAACGGTTCCGCTTGGGTGCAGATCACAGTGCTGCAGATTATGTGGCTGCGGTGAATAAACTGGAGAGCGTGCGGGCTGCATATAATGCGGCAACGGCAGGGTATGACGCTGTAGTTGCTCCAACATCAGCAATTATGCCGCCGAAGTTGGACCGTTTGAACGCTGAAGAAGACTATTACGTCACCGAAAATTTGCTGTCTCTGCGCAATACGCGTGTTGGAAACCTACTAGGATTGTGTGGTTTGACCCTTCCAACGGGCGTTTCGAGTTGTGGGATCATGTTTATGTGTGGCCCTGATTTAGAAGAAAAACTGTTGCGGATTGGTGCGGCGGCAGAGGTGGTGCTCCAGTAATTTTGAGGCTTTGCCCCCTTGGCCTTACGGCCAATTTACCCAGGATATTTCAAAACAGAAGAAGCTGTGAGAGCAGGTGAATGACTCAAAAGCCACATAACGCTATCTAGGTCTTTGTTTTTCTGGACGAAAGCCGTTCTGTTGGGTAGTTTGGAAGAAATGGGGCAATAATGATCCCTATCCTGAGGCAGTTTTGATGAAGTTTCCTGAGCGGTTTTCGAACCTTCCGGCTTATGCGTTCCCACGTTTGCGTGCCCTATTAGACGCACACGAAGCGGGTGGCGACGTAGTCCACATGACGATTGGTGAACCCAAGCACGCGTTTCCAGCGTGGGTCACAGACGTGATTTCTGAACATGCGGCTGGGTTTAACCGGTATCCACCAAATGAAGGTGTAATTGAATTGCGCCAAGCATTCTGTGATTGGGCGCAGCGTCGCTACGGTTTAACCCTGGACCCTGAGACAAATGTGATGCCTGTGAATGGCACGCGCGAGGGTTTGTACAACGCCCCTATGGCATTGTGCCCTGAAACCAAGAACGGTCAACGCCCTGTCATTTTGATGCCGAACCCGTTTTATCAAGTTTACATGCTTGCCAGCATTTCATCGGGTGCAGACCCAATTTTTGTGGATGCCACGGCTGAGACCAATCACCTACCGGATTACGCAAGCCAACCGGTTGAGATTTTGGATCGCACGGTTGCTGTCTATATCTGTTCCCCCGCTAACCCTCAGGGTGCAGTTGCGGATCGGGCGTATTGGACTGAATTGCTGACATTGGCAGAAAAACACGATTTCCGGATTTTTGCGGATGAATGTTATTCCGAGATATATAGAGACACGCCACCTACTGGCGCATTGGAAGTGGCAGCAGAGATGGGCGCCGATCCTGAACGGGTCGTTGCGTTCCACTCGTTGTCTAAACGTTCAAATCTACCGGGTTTGCGCTCTGGTTTTGTGACCGGCGGTCCAAAGACGATGAATGAGATCCGTCAATTGCGTACTTATGCGGGTACACCATTGCCACTGCCTTTGCAGATGGCAGCGGCGGCGGTTTGGAACGACGAAGAGCATGTGGTTGAAAACCGTGCGCTGTATCAAGAAAAGTTTGCGATTGTGGACAGCATCCTTGGTGACGTGCTGGGATACGTTAGCCCAGAGGCTGGGTTCTTTTTGTGGCTGCCAGTTGAAGACGGCGAAGCGGCTGCATTGAAGTTATGGAAAGAGACAGGCGTGCGTGTGCTGCCTGGTGCGTATTTGGCGCAAGACGTCGACGGGGTTAACCCTGGTACTGGATATATTCGGGTCGCTGTGGTGGCTCCAAAAGTGGAAATGACAAGAGGGATCCAAGCGATCCGCGACTGTCTTTATCCACAATAAAAATTAGGCGAGGTAGTAACATGGCATATCAGACACGCGGGCGCGATCCATTGCTAGACAGCGACATGGCCGAAGCCATCGAGAAGCGCGGTAAGGAGCTGATCGGCATTGCGTTGATTATCGTTGGCTTGATGGCCGCGGCGATGATTTTCAGTTATACGCCGGATGATCCAAATTGGATGGTTTCTACCGACGCGCCGGTTCAAAATTGGTTGGGCCGTTCTGGTGCATCAATTGCTGCTCCGTTGTTTATGATTGTTGGATTGGGCGCATGGGCTGTTGCTGCAGTATTGCTGGCATGGGGTGTACGTTTTGCCATGCATCTTGGTCAAGAACGTGCAGTGGGCCGGTTGATTTTTGCACCGATTGCAGTCGCATTAGTGTCTATTTACGGCGCGACGTTAGAACCAGGTCAAGTTTGGTTGCAAACCCATAGCTTTGGTTTGGGCGGCTTGTTTGGTGACACTGTCATGGGCGCGGTTCTGACTGCTCTTCCGTTGGGATCTTCGTTTGCGATCAAGCTGATGTCGTTGATTTTGGGTGTTGGCATCCTTGCCTTTGGTGCGTTTGTATTGGGGTTCACTAAACCTGAATTGATGCGCACGGGTCGCTTTTTGATGATCGGTCTGATCATGCTTTATGCCGCCTTTATGGCGTTGCTGGGCAAAGGCGCAAACTCTGCTGTTCTCGCTGCACGTGACATGCAGGCGCGCACTGCTGATCGTAAAGAACGCCAACGCATTGAAGCGGATAAAGCCGCTGCATATCAAGCAGCCGTTGCGGCGGTTCCAGTCGCGCATACTTACGCTGATCCCTATGCTGCACAAACACCAGAACCAATGCATCACGCGCCAGCCACTTATGTGGAGCCTGAGGTTAAAACAGGTTTGCTTGCCCGCATCCCCTCATTGATCAAACGTGCAGAACCTGTTGTGCAGGAGATGCCGGAGTCAGAATTGGTTGAAACGTTCAATCACGGCAACTATGTAGATGCGCCTGACGATGACCGTATCAAGGCGAAGATAGCTGGCGTTATTCAGTCCCGCGTTCGCTCGAACCCATCTATTCAAATCGAGTCAGTGTCACCGTTGACGAAGGGCCGTGGCCGTGGACCCGACCCGTTGGTTTTGAACACTGAGCCAGCGCCGGAGCAGGCTTCGCCAGAACAAAATATATTTATTGATCAATTTGATTTGCCAGCAGAGCCACCAATTACAACACCTGCTACTGAGATTTCTTCGCTGCGTCCTGAACCACCATTGGTTGCCCCTGCGCCTGTTGCTCCAAGTTCGCAAGTTGCGCCGCAACTGATGTCGATCCCAGTGTCTGAACCACGCAAAGTGGTACAACAACCCACTCGAAGAGCGGTTCAGCCGAGTGCTCGTGCGAAAGCCGAAGCGCAGCCTAGTCTGTCGTTTGAAGACAAACGTCCAGCATTTGAATTGCCACCACTTAGCTTGTTGGAAAGTGCTGATGATGTTCAGCACCAGCATCTGAGTGATGAAGCGTTGGAAGAAAACGCACGTATGCTAGAGAACGTGTTGGATGACTATGGAGTTAAGGGCGAGATCGTTTCTGTGCGCCCTGGTCCTGTTGTTACCATGTATGAGCTTGAGCCTGCGCCTGGTTTGAAAGCCAGCCGTGTTATTGGTTTGGCAGATGATATTGCCCGTTCAATGGCTGCTCTTTCGGCGCGTGTTTCTACTGTTCCAGGTCGTTCTGTGATCGGTATCGAATTGCCGAATGAGCACCGCGAAAAAGTTGTATTGCGTGAGATTTTGTCGAGCCGTGATTTTGGTGACAGCAACATGCGTCTTCCCCTGGCTTTGGGTAAAGACATTGGTGGCGCTAGTATGGTGGCGAACCTTGCCAAGATGCCACACCTGCTAATCGCGGGTACGACAGGTTCGGGTAAGTCAGTTGCGATCAACACGATGATCTTGTCGCTGCTTTACAAGCTGACACCTGAAGAATGTCGTATGATTATGATCGATCCAAAGATGTTGGAATTGTCCGTTTATGATGGCATCCCACACCTACTTTCCCCAGTTGTAACAGACCCTAAAAAGGCTGTAGTGGCTCTAAAGTGGACTGTTGGTGAGATGGAAGAACGCTATCGCAAGATGTCTAAAATGGGCGTTCGTAACATCGAAGGTTATAATGGTCGTGTGCGTGAAGCATTGGCCAAAGGTGAGTTGTTTAGCCGTACAGTGCAAACTGGTTTTGACGAAGATACCGGTGAGCCGATCTTTGAGACAGAAGAGAACACACCAGAGACGTTGCCATATATCGTCGTGATTGTGGACGAAATGGCCGACCTTATGATGGTTGCTGGTAAAGAGATTGAAGCCTGCATTCAGCGTCTTGCGCAGATGGCGCGTGCTTCTGGCATTCACTTGATTATGGCGACACAGCGTCCGTCTGTGGATGTAATTACAGGTACGATTAAAGCTAACTTCCCAACGCGAATTTCCTTTCAAGTGACCTCGAAAATTGACAGCCGTACCATCCTTGGTGAAATGGGTGCCGAACAACTTTTGGGCATGGGTGACATGTTGTACATGGCTGGTGGCGCAAAGATTACGCGTTGCCACGGCCCGTTTGTGAGCGATGAAGAAGTTGAAGAAATCGTGAACCATTTGAAAGTATTTGGCGCGCCTGACTATATCACTGGTGTCGTTGAAGGACCTGATGAAGACAAAGAAAACAGCATTGATGCTGTCCTTGGCTTAGGTGGGAATACTGACGGTGAAGATGCGCTGTATGACACGGCTGTTGCCATCGTTGCAAAGGATCGCAAGTGTTCCACTAGCTATATCCAACGCAAGCTTGCGATTGGGTACAACAAGGCGGCGAGGCTTGTGGAGCAGATGGAAGATCAGGGTCTGGTGTCTGCTTCTAACCATGTTGGTAAGCGCGAAATCTTGATCCCAGAACATGGCTAAAGACTGATTATTCGGCCATCAGACATAAATTTGGTGGTCGAAAAGACCGATTGAATGGGCATCGAACGGTGCCTTATCGATGCATAAATTTCCATGAATGACGTTGACGTAACCATTCATGGAGAAAGAATTTATGACCATTTTAAATATATTTTGTGATTTCACACCGAGTTTTAGCAGTTCGATATCGTGCCTGACGATGTTGTTGATCTTCCAAATGCTACACGCGCTTTCGTCCTAGCAAGCGGTGGAGACGTGTCTGTCATCTTGAGGAATGGTGACGCAATCACATTGCCAGGTCTAACTGCCGGGGTGGTTTATCCGGTGCGGGTGTCGCGTGTTTTGGTCACGGGGAC
>JABGTH010000374.1 GCA_018647275.1 Paracoccaceae bacterium | reverse complement strand
GACCGCAGCTGGTATAACCGTGGTGTCGTGGAACATGTGTTTGGCTTTTGCAAACCAGAACAGCGCGAAGTGTTTTTCAACCAAGTCAAAGACGTTGAAAAGATGATCACCAGTGACGGTGTACATCTGTTCAAATTCTGGCTGAACGTTGGGCGTGAAGAGCAGCTGCGCCGTTTCTTGGGCCGCGAAAGTGATCCGCTAAAAAAATGGAAACTAAGCTGGATTGACGTCTAAGGCTTGAAAAAGTGGGATGAATATTCTGCCGCAATTGCAGAAATGCTTGAGCCATCTCACAGCGATGTCGCCCCTTGGGCGATCATTCGCTCTGATGACAAACGCCGCGCGCGCCTGAATGCAATTCGTACAGTTTTGCACGCTTTGGATTACACAAACAAAGACCCCAAAGCGATTGGCGGCATTGATGCAGCCATCTGTGGTGGGCCGGACATCTGGAATGTCTAAGCGCGGCTATCATCACGGCAACCTAAAACAGGCCTTGATCGACGCGGCGTTAACCCTGATCGAGACTAAAGGCCCAACAGGTTTCACGCTGTCCGAAGCGTCGAAAACGGCGGGCGTGACCCCTGCTGCAGTATACCGCCACTTTGACGGACGCGAAGATCTAATCGCAGAAGCCGCGCGACAGGGGTATGGTATGTTCGCTGACCTGATGGAGTTTGCCTATCAATCAGGCCACCCCTCAGCCATGGCTGCGTTTACGGCCACTGGGCGTGCCTATTTAGCATTCTTGCAGAAATACCCCGAGCACTACATCGCAATGTTTGAAAGTAGCATTTCGGTCAACCGAACACTTGGATTGGCTGCAGCCTCAAAGCGTGCCAATGACGTTTTAGGAAAAGCCGTTGCAAATCTAAGCGAGCATATCCATGTTGAAAAACGTCCACCCACATCCTTGTTCAGCGCACATATTTGGGCCATGAGCCACGGCGTTGTCGAACTGTTTACCCGTAATTTGCCGGGACGCGCATTCCCATTTTCACCAGAGGACTTGCTAGAAACTGGGATTCGCATTTATCTGCGCGGATTAGGGTTGATTGACGCGGACGATTAAGCGGTCAGTAATTGATCCATTGCATCCGCTGCGATCTCGAACGATTTAACCCGCGCTGCATGATCATGGATTTGACCTGTTAGGATCATCTCGTCGGGTTCGTAAATTTCGATCAAATTTTCCAAGTGTTTGCGCACCGTCTCAGGCGAACCTGTTGCTGAAACCCGCAACATTGGTTCGACACTCCGCCGCATTCTCTCACCAATCGCAACATCAATGTCTTTCACAGGTCGTGGCAGCTTGCCTCGGGTACCCGTTTGCATACGCGCAAAGGCTTGTTGCATCGAGGTCCGTAAGTAAGCCCCCTCTTCATCACTTTCCGCAGCAAAAACATTGGCCGCCAACATAAAATATGGTTCTGCCAACGTAGCGGATGGTTTGAAGTCACGGCGATAAATATATGCCGCTTCCTCCAAAGCAGCGGGCGCGAAATGTGAGGCGAAGGCGTATGGCAGGCCAAAATGTGCAGCTAATTGTGCACCGTACAGTGACGACCCCAAAATCCATAATGGCACATGCGTTCCCTCACCCGGCAATGCACGAACAGCGGCCTGTGGCTGGGGATCACCCAATAGGGTCATTAATTCATGGACATCAGCAGGGAAGTCGTCGCTGCCAGTGCGGCGCAATGCATGGTAAACGGCTTGGTCCCCGCCAGGTGCACGACCAAGTCCCAAGTCAATACGATCGCCGTGAAGCGTGGCAAGTGTCCCGAATTGTTCGGCAATTAACAAAGGCGCATGATTTGGCAGCATGATACCGCCCGCGCCCACACGAATTGTATTGGTTTGGCTGGCGACATGACCGATCAACACCGAGGTCGCGGCACTCGCAATACCTGCCATGTTGTGGTGTTCGGCCATCCAGTAGCGGTGATAGCCTAGGTTCTCAGCCCGTTGAGCAAGATCAACCATATTCAACATTGCTTGGGCCGCGTCTGAACCTTCGGGAACGGGGGCAAGATCAAGGACTGAGAAATTCATAAGTAAGTTCCTATTGTTGTACTCAATCTAGGCACACCTAAGGGCAATCACCAGTGGCATGCCCTAAGCAAACGAAAAAGGGCGCGCCAATCGGCACGCCCCATTCCAAAATCGTGAATAAAGATTAACGCTTTGAGAACTGGAAGCTCTTACGCGCTTTTGCTTTACCGTATTTCTTACGCTCAACAACGCGGCTATCGCGTGTCAAGAATCCAGCAGCTTTCAACGCACCACGAAGGGATGGGTTGAAAAGTTGCAATGCTTTAGAAACACCGTGCTTGACTGCACCAGCTTGACCAGAAAGACCGCCGCCTTTGACAGTGGCAACCACGTCAAATTCGCCTTCAACACCAGCAATGGTGAAAGGTTGTGCTAGGATCATTTGCAAAACAGGGCGCGCAAAGTATTCGTTTTGCGGTTTGCCGTTTACAATAACTTTACCTGTACCAGGCTTGATCCACACGCGTGCAACCGCGTCTTTACGTTTGCCTGTTGCGTATGAACGGCCCAATGAGTCGATCACTGGCTCACGTGGAGTCAATTCGATTGCAGGTGCTGTGGCTTCGCCGACAACAGCTTGCAAGTCTTCGAGTGTGTTGATTTCGTCAGACATGCTCATGCGCTCCGTGTGTTTTTAGAGTTCATGGATGCAACATCCAAAACTTCTGGGTTTTGCGCTTCATGTGGATGCTCAGCACCAGCATATACACGCATGTTTGTCATGATTTGACGGCTCAGGCGGTTGCCTGGCAACATACGTTTCACAGCCAAAGTCAGAACGCGCTCTGGGTATTTACCCTCGAGGATTTCTTCTTTTGTACGTGACTTGATACCACCTGGGTGGCCAGTGTGCCAGTAGTGGTGCTCTTGACGTTTGTTACCAGTCAACTGAACTTTTTCAGCGTTGATGACGATAACGTTGTCGCCACAATCCATGTGCGGTGTGAACGTTGCTTTGTGCTTGCCGCGAAGGCGCATAGCAATAATCGAAGCCAAACGACCCAACACGATGCCTTCAGCATCAATGATGATCCATTTTTTTTCGATATCTGCTGGTGTTGCAGAAAAGGTTTTCATGGCAGGATAGTCCTGTTTTAGGTGAGTGAGCAGGTCGAATGACCAACTCTGGTATGTGATGAGCGGCTTATATAGCAAGTGTGAGCGTGATCAAGCACAACAATCATGTTTTAAACAAGTAAAAACAATATGTTAAAAATAAGGTATCAAAATACCCCATCAAATTGCAGCTGTCTAAACCCGATAACGCCTCTTGTAATCAATCCCATTGGCTTGCAAATATTTTACAAGCATCAATTTGACGTTTTAAGTGAGTTTTACATTTTATGACGCCCCGGACCTCACCACTCCTTGCCGCACTCGTCTTAATGATAGCCGCAACTTTTGTGGGGATGCTGCCTGTAGTAAAGCTGATCAGGGTGTATGAGGTGCCATCATGAGCTAAAACAGGGATCCGCACAATAACTGGTTGGTCAATAATTGTTTTTTGGTTGATGACCACGTGGTTTGTAGCAACCATCATTGGTGATTGGGGCGTATCTGATGATTTACAGGGTGCCGTGGACCGCTCTTCGCTTCGCCTTCGCATCATAATTGAAATTGCGGCTGAAATCGCGGACTCCGATTGATGGACACCACCAACGCCACACAGTCTGACCTTCAATGCCCAGCTTGTGGTGGCCAGTGCAGCTATTCCCCAACTTATCGCGGGCTAGAATGTGCCAGCTGTGGCCATGTCCATGATTTAAAACAGATGATGATTATAAGGCAGCGGAAGAACTAGGCTATAATCCAAACTTGACTGGGGAGGATCTGCCAGACCTTAGCAAAACCCGTGCGCATTACTGTAACACATGTGGTGGGGATGTTTTATTCACCGGCCCTGCTCTGTCTGAAAGCTGCCCTTATTGCGATGGACCCGTAGTTTTAGGTACGCAAGACACCGGTTATGAAACGATGGCTTTGATCCCGTTTGAGATCGACGCGATGTATGCCCAACACCAGACCCAAGACTGGGTGAAACGACGCATTGCCGCCCCCAATGATTTAGAGGACATCGTCGCAAAGGCACGGGTTGCAGGACTGTATGCGCCGTTCTGGACCTTTAATAGCGAAGAAGCCGGCGAGTTTTGGGCCCAATACACCGTTGGCAGCAGCAGCAATCGCCGGACAAAGACGACCAAGT
>JABGTH010000181.1 GCA_018647275.1 Paracoccaceae bacterium | reverse complement strand
TAAGATCTCTCCAAACATTATGCGCGACCGCAATGTACGATAAACCCGATCATGGACGGCCCCCGGCTGAGAGGGCAGCACTGCAACAGCAGGCTCAGAAGGTTTGATCGGCATTACCATATGCTTTTTGTGATCACATAATGATCAAGGGTCAATCACCAAATTTGAAACGGTGCAACATGTTGCCCTCGTTTTTGAGCCAACGGCGCGCGGGCCTGTAATCGCCAAAGATGCGCTCAACCCCGGCCCAATAGGCTGGGGAGTGGTTCATCTCAGCCAAATGGGCAACCTCATGGGCGGCGACATAATCCAAGACCACATCAGGGGCCATAATCAGACGCCACGAATACATCAAAGTACCATTGCTAGAACACGATCCCCACCGCGAACGGGTGTCACGAATGCTGATTCGATCATAGGACTTGCCCAAACGAGTGGCATATTCGTCAGAGGCGCCAGCAAGGCGGACGCGCGCCATCTGTTTCAAGTGGCCCTTGAGGCGCGCACCAATGCGCTCCACTGGACCTGGCACCATAATCATACCGTCTTCCATCACGACACGGCGTCCCTGCCCTTGCACAACACGGTGGATGACGCCCTGCACAGGAATTTCGCTCCCCAAGGCAACCGGCACATCGTCTTCGCGCCGCTCAAGATGGCTACGTATCCATGATTCTTTTTGGCGGGCAAAAGAAAACGCCTCGGACTCAGGCACCCCATTGGGCAAGGTCAACGTCACACGGCCGTCCAATTGCGAAATACGCAATGAAATACGGCGTGCGCGCCCCGATCGGCGCAACAAAATAGGCACATTGGGTGTGCCCTGAAGAACGTGATCCACCAATCGTTTGGTCCTTTATTGGCATTAGCCTTTGACAGTGCCGCAACCATATGGCACTTGCGCGGAATCGTCGACACGCACACACTGATTCAAAGGGGATTTTCATGCCCAAAGAAGAATGGGGCACGAAGCGCCTTTGCCCAACATCTGGCAAGCGCTTTTATGACCTAAACAAGAACCCAATCGTTAGCCCATACACGGGCGAAGTTGTTGAAATTGACAGCTCAAAAACACGTATGATCGCAGCAGACGCCGAAGATGCCGTCACAGCCAAGGCTAAAGAAGCCGAGACTGATGAGGATGTCGTTCTGGAAGATGATGACGATATTGATGTGGATTTGGGTGATGACGTCCTCGAAGATGACGAGGAAGATACGGTTTCACTAGACGAAATCGCTGACGTCTCAACTGAAGACAACGAGTGATTTAAAAATCGATGTGTGGGGCTGGATTTTTTACTTGATCCCGCCCCACACAGCGCCTAACTAATGGCGCAAGACTGGTCATATGATCCACATGACCTCCCAACCCTTGAATGGGGCATTAGCTCAGCTGGGAGAGCGCCTGCATGGCATGCAGGAGGTCAGCGGTTCGATCCCGCTATGCTCCACCAAGCGTTCTTAAACGCAAATACTTCCAAACGTTTCTCAGCAATCCCGTTTTAAATGCGGCTAATTCAATTCACACGTTTAATGAATCTCTCTCAACCGATGAGGGATTGATCGCCTCCTCAATTGCGGCCACACACAGGGAAATTCGCTCAAACGAATGCCCGATATTATGTCAAAATAAACTGTCCTCATTACATCCCCCACAGGCCGTATCAGTAAAGAGCTGGTCGGGCGTCTTGCCACCAATGACGCCTTCGCAGTTCGTGCCTGTTACTTCAGTGATGACAAAGCCGCAGGGCTTTTGAAACTTGGAGCGGACGAAGTGGTTAAGTTTGACCTATCTGATCCGGCAACATAGACGGCCGCATTGGACAGCGTCAGCGCCGTTTACTCTGAATCACTTGACCCCATGCTGGAAGGACACCTTGCCTTCAGCAAAGAGCTGGGCAAACGGGCCGCACAGATCAAACACGTGGTACGCGTCAGCTGCATGGGGGCGGACATAAACACTGCCAGCTATAATGCCGACCAACACGCCTCACGCGAAGGCGCAGGTATTCCCTTAATGCTGCAGCATTATTGGTGGGGCGAGAAGGCGTTAATTGACGCTGGACTGAACGTGACCGCGCTGCGCAACAACTTTTTCATGAACCACCTCCTGAAGACGGATTGTGAAAACATCGATGCCGAGGGTTGGTTTTCAAATCCTCTTGGCGACATGCGCAACTCCTTCGTGGCAACGCGCGACATTGCACAAGCCGCCGCAGTTGTCCTGACTGAGGGACCAGACCGTCACGCCAACAAGTTCTACGACATCACGGGTCCAGCC
>JABGTH010000371.1 GCA_018647275.1 Paracoccaceae bacterium | reverse complement strand
TCAAGAGCCTTCAGAAACTGCGATAAATCTTCAACATCTGCGGGCTGAAACAAGCAATCGGCAGGACCACCAACACGCAACCACGTCAGGTCTGACAACATACGAGCAGGTGTAAGCCGGCCACGCACTGTGGGCAGATCAATCATGTTTGGCTCCTTGCATTGCACGCACGAACAAACAGCAAACCCAAAACAAAGGCTGTGATATGAAAAACAATTAACATACCCAACAAAAGTAACCCCGATTGAGTGGATGCTACCTCTTCGAATGCGCTTTTCAAAAGCAGAACCAACAGCGCCACACAGGCCGATAGCCATGCCCCAAACAATATCATCCGTATCTTAAACCCAAGCCAAAGACTAATCATCGCAAAAGCGGCCAGCCGAGCGAAAAAATCAAAATGCTCATTCGACAGCTCCTGTTCCACGCGATTTGATCCTACGGGATAGGTAGATAAAAGGCCAAAGCAGCATACTCATTGCGGCAATCGGAACCACGAGGCCAATCGAAGGTCCATTTTCAAATGTCACAAAACCAAGCAGTGGAATACCGATCCCAATCAAGATATGAGAGTGGCGCCAATCGTAAATTTTACTCGGTGTCATTGCCAAAACATTGGCAACCAGCGCCCACAAACAAGCTAGAACCAATGAAATATTCATTCAGAAAACTCCGGTGGGCGCTGCAGATTTTGGCCGCGTATTTTTGCCCAAAGATATTGCAATGGATTGCGAAATATTTAAAATGGACGCAACAATTGCTGCAATAGCGATCCACGCGCTCACTTGAACGCCAATCAGCAGAATAAGAATAGGTGCCGCGATCAAAAGGATGACCGCGGGAACGTATTGGTAGCGTATAGGAAGCATCGCACAGGCAGCCGAAGCAAAAACCCCGACAATGCAGGCCCACAACAGTATCATGACTGGATGGCCAGTTGCGCAGGCAACCCATTGGCCCAAGTGGAAATCGTACCCGCCCCCAGACAAACAACCATATCACCCGGTTTTGCGTGTTCACGCACCAAACGAGCCAAATCGCTTTCATTTTTAACGGCCGAGGCTTGACGGTGACCGTGGCGAACAAGCCCAGCAACCAGATCATCGCGTGACGCGCCCTCAATAGGTACCTCACCAGCTGAAAAAATATCCGCAATTCCCACAACGTCTGCATCATTAAAGCAGGCACAGAACTCTTCGAAATGATGGGAAAGGCGCGTAAAGCGATGCGGCTGGTGAACAGCGATTACGCGACCTTCGCAAGATTGGCGCGCAGCTTTCAAAACAGCCGCGATTTCGACAGGGTGGTGACCATAGTCGTCGATGATTGTAACGCCATCAACCACGCCCACTTTGGTAAAACGGCGATTTACACCACCAAAATTCGCCAATGCATCACGAATTTCATCTCCGCTCATGCCCAAGTGGCGTGAAACTGCGACAGCAGACAATGCGTTCGAAACATTGTGATCACCGGGCATTGGCAAGGAGCAGCCTTCAATGACTGTTCCCTCACCCTGCAGCGCGATATCAAAATGCGCGATCCCGCCCTTGTACGTTAGGTTTATCACGCGCACGTCTGCTTGCGCATTGAAACCATACGTCACAACACGTCGATCCGTAATCTTACCAACCAAAGCCTGCACCTCAGGATGGTCGGTGCAGCATACAGCCAAACCGTAAAACGGAATGTTGGAAACGAAGTCCAAGAAACCTTGGCGAAGCGCATCAAAGTCTCCCCAGTGCTCCATGTGTTCTGGATCAATATTGGTCACGATCGCAATTGTGGCTGGCAAGCGGTTAAAGGTTCCGTCGCTTTCGTCGGCCTCTACAACCATCCATTCGCCTAAACCAACTCGCGCGTTAGAGCCGTAGGCGTGGATGATCCCACCGTTCACAACGGTTGGGTCGAATTTTCCCGCAACCATCAACTCAGCCATCATTGTGGTGGTCGTTGTTTTACCGTGCGTTCCCGCGACTGCAATGTTTGACTTCAACCGCATCAGTTCAGCCAGCATTTCAGCACGGCGCACAATCGGCAAACCACGTGCGCGTGCCGCTTCTAACTCTGGGTTCCCTGGTTTAATCGCGGACGAGATCACAATTACGGCTGCATCATCGATGTTTTCAGAGCGTTGGCCTTCAAAGATCAAAGCCCCTTTTTCATGCAAACGATCCGTTATCTTGGTCTTCTTCAGGTCCGAACCTTGCACCACATAGCCGTGGTTAAGAAGGACTTCGGCAATGCCTGACATGCCGATTCCGCCGATGCCTACAAAATGGATTGGCCCTACATCGCCGGGAAGTTTAGTGGCCGCGTTCATGCGCATGCTCCTTTATTTATTCGCTAAAGTTTCGACCATCTCGACTAGCGTTTGTGTTGCTTCCGGTTTACCTGCGAACAATGCAGCATTTGACATCTGTCCAGCCGCAGCAGGATCGCTGAGGATGGCAACAATTTGTTCGCTCAATGCGTCGATCGTCAGAGCACTTTCTGGAATCAAGACGGCTGCGCCGCCATCAACTAATCCGCGCGCGTTGGCTGTCTGGTGATCGCCTGTAGCTGCAGCGAAGGGCACCAAAATCGATGGCCGACCAATTACACTAATGTCCGCAACTGATGACGCGCCCGCACGGCTGATAACAAGTTGTGCTTCAGACATGCGCCGGGGCACATCCTGAAAAAATGAGGCGACTTCAGCATTCACACCTTCAAAGGCATAGTAGTCCCGAACGCGATTTTTGTCTTCGCCACGCGCTTGATGGCTCACACGCAAATTGCGCAAAATATCCATAGGTAGCTGTGCGATTGCAGGCGGGATAATGTCACTAAAAATCCGCGCACCCTGGCTCCCACCGATAACCAGAAGATCCATCGGATAATCTCCAGGCTGGATGTACCCTGCCCCCGCACGATCAAGAATGCTGCCCCTTACTGGATTACCGACATGGACGCCTTCAATGCCCGCTGCCAAACCGGTCGGCCAAGTGCCGCAGGCCACTGCATCAACGCGTGGCGCGAACAAGGTGTTCACACGTCCTAGGACACCGTTCTGTTCATGGATCATACGTGGCAAACGCAATAGGGTAGCAGCAGCCATCGCAGGAATAGTTGGATAACCGCCAAAGCCAATGACGACATCAGGCCGATCGCGCAACATTTTATATGCCGCACCAATAACGCCGCCAGCAATGCGAAACGGGGCCAGCGCCTTGGCCAAAATGCCACCGCGTGAAAAAGTCGCGCTGCTAATTTGTTCTATCTCAGTCGTATGAGGAAACCCACCAGTATAGCGCGCGCCGCGAGCATCCGTGCTTAATTTTACGCGCCATCCCTTTTTCAGCATTTCTTCTGCCAAAGCTTGGGCTGGGAACATATGCCCACCCGTACCGCCGGCGGCAATCAAAAGTAACGGAGTTCTCATCTCATGCGCCCTCGGCCCAGTAGATCACTAATTTCGCCCTGCGGCCGTGTGCGTGTGAAGGCCAACAACATGCCCAGTGCAATACCTGACGCAATCACAGAAGACCCACCATAACTTACAAACGGCAATGTCATGCCCTTAGCAGGAAGCAGACGCACAGCAACACCCATATTGATCATCGCTTGAACCCCAAACATGCAAGCAAGGCCTGTACCAGCTAAGCGAATGAACGGATCGCGCTCACGTACCAAGCGCAACAAGGAGCGTACGACAACACTGCAATATAGCAAGATGATACATAAAACCAAAATCAGGCCATACTCTTCGGCAGCAACCGCAATAATGAAGTCGGTATGCGCGTCTGGAAGAGACCATTTGACCTGCCCTTCACCCACGCCAACTCCGAAAAATCCACCTTCGCGAATAGCGTTTGTCGCGTACCCCATTTGCGTAGTTGGATTAATATCTGCGGTACTTAGGAAACCGTCGATACGACGGGCAAAGTGTTCTGAACTTGAGTATGCGATCACACCACCCAGAACCACAAAAGCAGCCATTGCGACCAACAAGATCATTGGCGCACCAGCTACAAAATACATTACACTCCAACCGAATAGGACCAAGCAAGCTTGACCAAAGTCAGGCTGTATCGCCAGCATCAACACAATCGCGATGCAAAGAGCAAAGGACCAAGTACGACCAGGTGGGCCATTAAGCTCCTGATTGGCAGCCATCATCCAAGCAGCGGCAACTACAAAGCCAGGTTTTAAAAACTCAGAGGGTTGCAGGGATGCAAAACCCAAGCTGTACCAACGGACAGCACCTTTGCCGAAGTCCGTTCCACAGAACGGCAACATCGCCAGCGCAATAAACGAACAATCAAACCCAAGAACGGCCAAGCGGCGAACCACCAAGG
>JABGTH010000310.1 GCA_018647275.1 Paracoccaceae bacterium | reverse complement strand
CGCAAACCATCACCGCCACTGGCGCGATTGAACGCCCGCTTAGCTTTGCGGGCAACGATATTCCGGGCGTCATGCTGGCCTCTGCGATCCGCGATTATGTGGTGAACTACGGTGTGTCCTCTGGCGATCGCACGGTTGTGGTCACCAACAACGACGATGCCTATCGAACTGCGATTGCGCTGAAACACGCAGGCCTTGATGTACCTGCAATCATTGATGCCCGTCCCGCAGGGGATGACAGCGATCTGATGGCGCAAGCCAAGGCGCTGGGTATTAGCGTTATGATGGGTCACGGCATTGCGACCGTCCAAGGCGGCAAGCGCGTCACTGGCGTTGAAATCTGCGCCCAAGCTGGCGAAGGCGCGGTATTGGAAGAGATCGCATGCGACGCGGTTGCCATGTCTGGCGGCTGGTCCCCTGTGGTCCACCTATGGTCCCATTGCGGTGGCAAACTGACGTGGGATGAATCCCAAGCCAGCTTCCGCCCCGATCCAAACCGCCCACCACTGGGCGACAAGGGCCAAGGTTTTGTAAGCGTCGCGGGTGCCGCCAACGGCGAAACCACCCTTACCGCGATTTTGGCGGATGCCACGGCATGCGGTAAAGCGGCGGCAAAGGCAGCGGGCTTTAAGGCCAAAGCCACGAAGGCCCCAGTGGCCCAAGACGCTGTTGAACGCGCGATGCTGCCCGTGTGGTTGATGCCACAAGGGGCAGGGTACAAATTGCGGTCCAAAGCATGGCTTGATTATCAGAACGACGTAAAAGTCAGCGATGTGCAACTGGCCGCCCAAGAGGGCTTTACCAGTGTTGAACACGCCAAACGCTACACCACCCTTGGTATGGCGACGGATCAGGGCAAGCTCAGCAACATCAACGGTCTTGCGATCCTGTCTGATAGTCTGAACCAGCCGATCCCACAGACCGGCACCACTACATTCCGCCCACCATATACCCCAATCTCTATGGGTTCTATCGGCGGTGAGGCCCGTGGTGACGTGTTCCAACCGATCCGTCGCACCCCGATGTATGATTGGCACGAGGCGAATGGCGCTGACTGGGAACCTGTCGGCCAATGGCGTCGCCCTTACGCCTATGTGCAAAGTGGCGAAACCGTCCATGACGCGGTGATGCGTGAGACAAAGAACACACGCGAAAACCTTGGTCTGTTAGATGCATCTACCCTTGGTAAGATCATCGTCAAAGGCCCTGAAGCGGGCAAGTTCTTGGACATGCTCTACACCAACATGATGAGTACGCTGAAGGTCGGTAAATGCCGCTATGGCCTGATGTGTTCTGAAAATGGCTTCCTGATTGATGATGGCGTCGTTGCCCGCATCGATGACGAAACATTTCTATGCCACACCACCACAGGCGGGGCGGAAACCATCCATGGTCACATGGAAGAATGGCTTCAGACCGAATGGTGGGATTGGAACGTCTACGTGGCCAACGTGACCGAACAATACGCCCAAGTCGCCGTTGTTGGACCTAAAGCCCGTAAAGCGCTGGAAGCGCTGGGCGGTATGGATGTGAGCGCAGATGCGTTTGGGTTTATGGAGTGGCAAGACGGCTCGCTTGGTGGCTTTGACGTGCGGGCCTATCGTATCTCGTTCTCGGGCGAATTGTCTTATGAGATCGCAGTGCCTGCCTCGCAAGGACAGGCGTTCTGGGATGCCTTGATGGCTGTTGGTGCCGATCTGGGTGTGATGCCCTACGGGACTGAATGTCTGCACATCTTGCGGGCCGAGAAGGGCTTTATCATGATCGGTGATGAAACCGATGGGACTGTCATTCCACAGGATCTCGGTCTGAACTGGGCCATTTCCAAGAAGAAAATCGATTTCCTTGGCAAACGCGCCCAACAGCGCGAGCATATGGTAAGCGATCAACGTTGGAAACTGGTGGGTCTTGAAACGGTCGATAAATCTACTTTGCCAGACGGTGCTTATGCCGTGGGCGAGGGGACCAACGCCAACGGTCAACGCGTCATGATTGGGCGGGTGACGTCTAGCTATCATTCACCAAACTTGGAACGTGGTATTGCGATGGGATTGGTTCTGCATGGGCCTGATCGCATGGGCGAGGTCATCAACTTTCCAGGCACTGATGGCAAAGACTATGAAGCCAAAATCGTAAGCCCAGTTTTCTATGATCCCGAAGGGGAAAAACCAAATGTCTAATTTGATCAGCGCCTTGGACAAGGCCACAGACAACAGCGGTATTGCCAAGATCGAAGAGATCGGGCTGCAAGGCATGATCACCCTTCGGGGCGATCTGAGCAAAGCCGCTGTAAAAAAGGCGGCAACGTCGGTCACGGGTGTCAAGATGCCCGCACTTGGCTACGCCAACTATGATGGTGCCTCTGGCATCTGCTGGATGAGCACGGATGAGTTGCTAGTGCTGTGCCCTTACGATCAAGTTGCAGACACACTGGCCAAGATGCATACCGCGCTGGGCAAAGCGCATGCACTGGCCGTGGATGTCTCGGATGCACGGGCCAGCCTGCGAGTGTCAGGGCTTAATGCCCGCGAAGTCATGGCGAAACTGGCCCCAGTGGATCTGTCACCAGAGGCGTTCAAACTGGGCATGTTCCGCCGAACGCGCATGGCTCAGGTGGCGGCGGCGTTTTGGATGGTGGATGACGCAACCTTCCAAATCGTTTGTTTTCGCTCAAACGCGCAATACGTGTTTGATTTGCTGAAAGTTGCAGCCCAAAACGGATCTGAGGTTGGTTTTTTTAAGTAAAGAAATCTGGGGAATTGTGGACTTTGCGTATATTTACGCCACCACTGCCCCTTGATCTTGAAGTGGATCGCGCTTCATGTCACCTAAGGCACAGATGAATTTATCCTAAAGGGGACCATAGAATGGCTTTTGAACTTCCTGATCTTCCGTACGCCCATGACGCACTAGCAGCACACGGAATGTCTGCTGAAACCATGGAATTCCACCACGACCTGCACCATAACGCCTATGTAACAAACGGCAACGCGGCGATTGCAGGCACCGAGTGGGAAGGCAAATCCCTCGAAGAGATCATCAAAGGCACATATGATGCGTCTTCTGTGGCTCAAAACGGTATCTTCAACAACATTTCCCAACTTTGGAACCACAACCAGTTCTGGGAAATGATGACACCAACATCAGGCGCTATGCCTTCTGAGTTGGAAGCTGCAATCAAAGAGAGCTTTGGCTCTGTTGATGATTTCAAAGCTCAGTTCGCTGCTGCTGGTGCTGGCCAGTTCGGTTCAGGCTGGGCATGGTTGGTAAAAAACGCTGACGGTTCATTGGCTGTGACTAAAACTGAAAACGGCGTGAATCCACTTTGCTTTGGCCAAACTGCATTGCTGGGTTGCGATGTTTGGGAACACTCTTACTACATCGACTTCCGTAACAAACGCCCTGTTTACTTGACCAACTTCCTTGAGAACCTTGTGAACTGGGAAAACGTAGCATCACGCATGTAATTGGTTTCCATCCCTAAAATGAAACGCCCTGATCGCAAGATTGGGGCGTTTTGCGTTGCGGATGTCCCTTTGTTGGCGCAGGCTCACCCTAACACACGAGGTTCAAATGAATACAGCGACCCAAGGCGTCCTAGCAATGATCGGCTGCTGCACCATTTGGGGGCTGTCGTCGATGTTCTACAAACTGCTTGGCGCCGTGCCACCCCTTGAAATACTTGCACATCGCACGATTTGGTCGTTGGTCTTTTTCGCGCTTTTACTTGGCTTTCAGAGCCGTCTAAAAGAAGTGCGTCGTTCTTTCGTAGACTGGCGTAGCGGTTGTTTGACGGTTCTGGCTGCGCTGATGATCCTCGCCAATTGGTATCTGTTCATCTGGTCGGTGGGGGCGGAACGCGCGACAGAGGCTAGTCTAGGCTATTACATCTATCCGCTGGTGTCGGTGCTGCTTGGCTGGTTTATTTACAGCGATCGCCTTGCTAAATTACAGTGGATCGCGATCGCATTTGCTGCTTGCGCGGTCAGTGCTTTGACCTACGGCCTTGGCGCGGCCCCTTGGGTTTCGCTGATGTTGGCAGGGACATTCGCGTTCTACGGTCTGATGAAAAAACAACTGGACGTAGGGCCCGTGGTCTCTGTCACATCCGAAGTGATGCTGGTGGCCCCCTTTGCCGCTATATTTCTGTTGCTAACATGGCACAACGGGCAGGCGGCATTTGGCCAGGATTTTACAACCACTGCCTTGCTTATTTTAGCGGGGCCAATGACGGCGGTGCCGCTGATCCTGTTCAGCTATGCAGCCCGTCGCGCCACAATGTCGACCATCGGCTTGGTCGGATATCTAAACCCGACATTGCAGTTTCTATGCGCCGTTGTGGTCTTTTCTGAACCCTTCACCGGTTGGCACGTCATGGCCTTTACTATGATCTGGACGGCATTGGCGCTGTATTCTGCGGTGTTGTGGTCTCAGGAAAGGGCGTCCCGCAAAGCCAGCGTTGTAGCCGCCGCATCTGGTACCACCGTGATGTAATCCAGCAGGCTTGCATCTGCGAATCCTTGCGTGATCACATGCTTAATCAATAAGATCAATGGGTCCCAGTAATCCTTTGTATTTAATAAATAAATTGGCTTCTCATGGAGGCCCAGCTGACGCCAAGTGACGACCTCAAATAACTCGTCCAGTGATCCGGCTCCACCTGGCATAACCACAACCGCATCACAGTTCATGAACATAACCTTTTTGCGCTCGTGCATGGTTTCGGTCACGATATAAGTCGTCAGGTCGGTCTTGCCTACCTCCCAATCCACTAGGTGCTGCGGGATGACGCCAAAGGTCTCAGCGCCCGCATCTTGGGCGGCGCGTGCGACTGTGCCCATCAACCCAACATCACCAGCGCCGTAGACCAACCGCCACCCATTTTCGGCCAGCGCGGAACCAATGTTTTGTGCGTCAGCTGCGTAAGCTGGATCAACACCGGCGCGAGAACCACAATAGACGCAGACTGATTTAGTGGACATGAAACGCTCCTTAACACTAGAAATTATGCAAAATTTGACCCAACGGGTTTTGACCACTGATACCGCGCTTGGTATGTAAGCTCAATCAATATGGGCCGGGATTCATCGGCCCTGTTTTTATGGCATTGTTTTCGATGCACCGAAGGAACCTAAGATGAGAAAAATAGTAGCTTTTTTGAGCGAATATTCAGGTCCTGCTATTGGTGCCAGTATTTTGGCTGTCGCTGCTGTTGGGACAGGGACATTTTTTGT
>JABGTH010000299.1 GCA_018647275.1 Paracoccaceae bacterium | reverse complement strand
TCGCATAATATTGATCAGCTCAGACAGTTTGAGGTGATCCATAGTTAGGGTCACTTGGGCCTGTGCATTAGTTACAGTCGCGGACAGAAAAATTGCAACGAGGCTACCAAAAAATCGAACCATCAAAGGTCTTCGCTTGGCTGAAGTGTCGCCATTCTTACAGCCAGTTCCTCGAAACGATCCGCCATGATCGAAAATTGCACGGCATTCATTATGTCATATACCTTTTGCATTTTATAATTTTCCAAGGCGACGGTGTATTCTTCGACTTCAGCGTCCGAAAACGCCTGATAGGTATAAGCGGCCCCTGCCAATCCTGAGGCCTGAAGTGAAAGGCGCAATTCCGGCTCGTCATTGCGCATCATCTCGCGTAGGTCCGCCTCCTCCAGCCGCAACTCGATCACACCAGCGCCTGCTGCTGCCAAGAGAAATCTGACCTGAATTTCTTGAATCGCACGAATAGATGTGCCCGCAGTATCACTCGCTGCGTTCATGCGTTTTAAAAGTTCAACCCGCGGCGATCCGATGCGGATCAACCCATCAATAATCGCTTCGCCACTTTCTGACTTAAATTCATCGTCGTCGGAAAGGTGTGACGCATTTTCGACTTTTACCAACCGTTCACCCAACTCAGACGCATAAAAAGCCGCCGCATGTTCCAAAAGGTCATCGCTCAGTGCTTGGGACAACATATCTAATGCCATTTCGCGCAACCCTTCAGATGCAAAGACGTCGTTCGCTATCAAGGTCCATTGATACCCGAAATCGTCTGCGTCCATACCCAGCATCATTGGTGCGCTTTGGGCGGACAAACGGATGCTGTCTAGCGAGACATCAAAGCCAGTTACATTCAAGAACGCATCTACTTTGGTTTCTTCCGCCGCGGTGGCTCCAGAAGGCAAGATATTGACAGACAGGAACGTCGCAACAATCAAATTCGAAACAAGTTTCAGCGCGCGCATTAGGTTCTCCTACAATTCCGCTTACTTCTAATTTAGGTATTATAACTCAAGCCGCAAATGAATTTAGCGTTATTTTTCTTTTGTAAGAAATCAACAAAACAGGTCTACATCTTCGCAAAAATACCCCGTGGTTGCCGTTAACCCGCCCCAATTAAATCTCAAAGACCGTTCAACTCAGGAGTCAAAGACTGGTGTCCAACTTTCACAATCCACACGATCCGCGCCACAAAAGTTTGTTTGAGCTGCTGCGCTAAAAACATGTGGCTACCCATTTGGGCAGCACAGTCAAAGCGCTTAAAGTGCGCAAAGTCGACTATGACGAACTGGATGAAATTAAACGGATCGCTGCGCGTTCAATGACCGGCGCACACTAATTTCAGTCGAATGGGCTATATGTTTCGCCCGCAATTGCGCCTTTGAAACCTAAAGCAACTACAAATTTTTCAGAGCTATCTGATCGCGAAGCCGGCGGTTTAAAGTTGTGCACCTTTGTAAACCGTTGCTTCAGTACTTTCTGCAAGTCGCCCTCAGCACCACCGGCCAAAACTTTCGCAACAAATGTGCCACCATCTTCGAGCACGTCGAATGAAAAGTAGGCCGCAGCCTCGCATAGCGAAATAATCTTGAGGTGATCCGTTTGTTTGTGGCCTGAACTAGAGGCCGCCATGTCAGACATCACAACATCAGCCTTACCACCAAGCCATTCTTTAACTTGATCGTCAGCACCCTCGTCCATGAAATCCAGAACGTGTAATTCGCAGCCTGCAATCGTATCCATTTCTTGCAGATCAATTCCCAGGATCGTACCAACTGCTTTACCAGATTTTTCGCCTAAAATATTGGAGCGTTTTACCGCAACTTGACACCAGCCACCGGGGGCAGCACCAAGGTCAACAATGCGTGCGCCGGGCACAAGGAAGCGAAACTTGTCATCAAGTTCCATAATCTTATACGCCGCACGACCTCGGTAACCTTCGGCCTTAGCACGCTTCACATATGGATCATTCAGTTGACGCTGCAACCAACGGGTGGAGCTGTTAGAGCGCCCACGGGCCGTCTTTACCTTAACTTTTAGGTCACGTTGCCCACGGCCAGATGTGTTCTTGCCTGTTGGGGTTTTACCCCCACCGCTTGGTCCAGATGTTTTTGCCATAATTTATAGTGCTCCGCGTTCTAATACGCCATCGGCGCTCATTTGTGCGTATAACAGGCCTTCTCGCAAACCACGATCCGCAACTGACAACCTGTCAGTAGGCCAACAGCGCATTAACGCCTGAAGGATAGCAGCGCCAGACATAATCAACGCCTGACGATCCTGACCGATCCGTGGATCCGCGCGCCGCCCCGCAGGTCCCATATCAAGGTAGGACTGGATGACTGTGTCGATCTGGGAGGAAGACATCCGCAAACCGTCTACTTTGGTACGGTCATAACGCTTAAGATTTAAGTGGCTCGCTGCAACGGTTGTCACGGTGCCCGACGTGCCAACAATTTGGAAACGATCCCGCGCCTTTTCGTCGTGGTACGGCGCAAAGTCTGATAGGCTTTCCTCAAAAAAACAGCTCATCAACGCGAACCGCGCACCATCGTCATCAACATCAATGAACTGATCGCGCAAGGTTGCGACACCCAGCGGGACACTAATCCAATCGACAACACGCGCGGATGGGATGCTTTTGTTGCTTCGGGTAAATCCAGTTTCAAGCTGCATAATCGAATGTGGACGATAGCGTTTCGGAACTTGGGACATGTCAATCCAAACCAATTCCGTCGATCCACCACCAATATCAACAACCAACAGGTTCTCTGTTTTTTTGTTCACCAATGGCGCACAAGATATTGCAGCCAGTCGTGCTTCTTCTTTAGGGGCGATGATATCCAAACGCAGACCTGTTTCACGGTGTACACGTTTGATGAAATCTTCAGCATTTAGCGCACGGCGACATGCCTCTGTTGCCACCAGCCGCATCCGCTTAACGCGATGTTTACGCAGCTTTTGCTGACAAATTCGCAATGCTTGGATGGTGCGCGTCATGGATCCGCGCGACAGGCGCCCGGATTTCTCAAGCCCCGCGCCTAATTGGACGGACTTCGAGAAGCTATCGACCACATGAAAACCAGTGCCCTTAGGTTGGGCGATTAACATGCGGCAACTATTTGTACCCAGATCAAGCGCTGCATATAGCGGTTTTGATACGGGCCGTGCCGGTACGGGGCTCAGAATAGGACCCATTGCTGGGCTTTCAGCCTTATGTTCGAGCGCGCCCGCACCTTTGGGACGCTTTGGCGCCATGGTTTGCGCCTTTCATTACGAGTTAGTCCAACGATAGGCCTTGCCAGCCTCCCGCGCAAGTGGCCCATTGGTCCTTTGCGTCTGCTTTGATGTTTTTCTCATTCATAAAAGACATGAAGAATTTGGGTGCTCCCGATACTGGTCAAACTGAGCGTCACAGATTAGCGATAGGTCGCAGAATGGTCTGTTTCTGTCGAAAAACGACGCCGGAATTAGAAATGGCTGTCTTAGTTAATAAATAGAGGCGAAAATGAATCAGGGAGCACCACTTATATGCCAGATGTAACAATCGTTTATTGGCGTGATATTCCAGCCCAAGTCATTGTGGGCAAAGGACGTCGTGGTTCAAAACGCCAACTTGAAGAACGTTTTGAACAAGCGATTGATCGTGCGGCTATGAAGGTGAACGCCAAGGACGCCGATGCATATTTGGCAGAATGGCGTAAAGCGGCTCCCTACCAGATGGACGGCGATCCCGACGAAATAGTCGAGGCCGAGGCTTTACGTCTTGAGGCTGAGTATGATCAAGAACGCCTAAAAGCTCTTATCGCCAACGACGGACACGCCTAAAGAACAGGCCCTAAGAAAGGGAAGCCAATGGCTTTGCTCAACTTTAAAAAATCAGAGGGTCCAATCGCTGGCTCCCTTAGCCTTGAAGTCGAAGGCTTTTTGCAAGGTTATTCGATTGAAGTAATGCCGCGCACCGCTTCTAAAGTTGAAGACTTTCGCGCAATTCTTCCCAAAGGCACCCGCGTTTATGTCGCCCACATCGAGGGCACCCCGATTGAGGACATGGTTTCCACAGCCGCGCGTCTGAACGCGGAAGGCTTTGAAGTAATGCCGCACTTTCCTGCCCGGATCATCAAGGATCGGGCTACTTTGACCGACTGGATTGCGCGCTATCAAGGTGAGGCAAACGTCAATCAAGCCTTGTTGCTGGCGGGTGGCGTAACCAAGCCCCACGGTGGTTACCATTCTTCGATGCAATTGATGGAAAGTGGTGAATTCGACCGAGCAGGATTTAAACGCCTACATGTTGCGGGGCATCCGGAAGGCAATAAAGACATCGACTCTACGGGCGGTATGGCCAATGTGGACGAAGCTTTGCGTTGGAAACAAGATTTTTCCAACCGCTCGGATGCTGAGATGGCCTTAACTACACAGTTCGCATTTGAGTCCGGTCCAATTATTGAATGGGCTAAATCCTTAAAGGCCGCTGGAATCGACATCCCAATCCACATCGGAATCGCAGGACCTGCCAAACTTCAAACAATGATCAAGTTCGCCATCGCTTGCGGTGTTGGGCCCTCTTTACGTGTGCTGCAACGCCGCGCAAAAGATGTAACCAAACTGCTGCTCCCCTTTGAACCGACTGAGGTAATTAGCGAACTGGCTGCACATGCCGCGGCCAACCCTGACACAAACATCGTCAAAGTGCATTTCTTCCCACTGGGTGGGATCAAGACAAATGCAAACTGGGCAATTTCGAACGGTGGCAGCGCAGCTGTTCCCGTTAACGCAACTTAATTTCGTCTTCTAAGGACACAGCACATGACCCGTACAATCGTAGAATCCAAAACCAAAACAGCCATTATTGGCTTTGACCAACCGTTCTGCGTTATCGGCGAGCGGATCAATCCAACGGGTCGCAAAATTTTGTCTGAAGAGCTTGAACAGGGTGATTTTTCCCGCGTTGAGGCTGATGCTGTCGCCCAAGTAATGGCTGGTGCCAATATTCTTGACGTGAACTCAGGCGCTGTGTTCTCGAACAAGATGGCGGAAGACCCACGCTATGCTGACAACAACTTTGTTGAACCGATGTTGATGAAAGAACTAATTGAACGTGTTCAGGCGATCGTTGATGTACCTTTGTGCATAGATAGCTCTGTCCCAGGCGCTTTGGAAAACGGTTTGGCTGCGGCTGAAGGGCGTCCATTGTTAAACTCTGTGACTGGCG
>JABGTH010000126.1 GCA_018647275.1 Paracoccaceae bacterium | reverse complement strand
GTCTGTGATTATCGCATTGCGGGAAGGGCCGTTTGGGGTAAAGCCCCTAAAAGTCTGACCATCCCCGACCAACTGTTCAATGGGCCGCAATCTTGCGCAAAGCGTCGGCTCGTCCAGTTTGTACAGTGTGGAGCCGATATAGGCTTGTGAAACGATGAATTCATCAACACCGATGTGGATCAGCCAATCGACATCAGTTTTGCGGTTATCGGCGTGGGTCGCGTTTTGGCTTTGACGAACCTGACATTGAACTGGGCGCCTTCCGCCCAATTTTTCCAAGGTGCATCGTTGCATTGAGGAACACGAATTTTTGGGAGTGTTTTGAGTTTAGCATAGGCGTTAGATTCTGGGCCATCCAGATAGATGAACAGGCTGTGGGCACCTGCCTCCAGATGGTATGCTGCAAAGCGTAAGACATTTAATTTGGTTTCAAGATCTTCGCTACTGATCTCCAACGTGTCATTTGCAGGTTCCCTCATTGAATACGTCAGGCGAGGATAGTTTACCCACCCTATGCCTAATCATGCTATGCACAAAAAAAATATTAACCGTTTGGGTTAAACCATCATCTCCTTGGTCGCCGTTAAACGTATATCTGGATAGTCGCGTTCTACGCGGTCAATGTCCCATTGCAGGCGGGTCAGATACACAACGTCACCATCATTATCGAGCGAGATGTGCTGTTTGTTTGCATCGATGAATTTCTCGACAGCGGCCTTTCCTCCATTCACCCAACGGGCAGATGTGAATTGGGATTGCTCAAAGCGAACAGGCAGCCCGTACTCAAGTTCAATGCGGCTTGCGAGGACTTCAAATTGCAATTGCCCAACAACACCAACGACAAAGCCAGCGCCGATAGATGGCTTAAATACTTTCGCGGCGCCTTCTTCAGCAAATTGCATCAATGCCTTTTCAAGGTGCTTGGACTTAAGTGGATCGCCTGCACGCACACCTTGTAGCAATTCAGGAGCGAACGAAGGGATACCAGTCACGCGGATGGCTTCGCCCTCGGTCAACGTATCGCCGATGCGCAATTGTCCGTGGTTGGGGATGCCAATGATGTCGCCAGCCCAAGCTTCTTCCGCCAATTCACGGTCAGATGCGAGGAACAGCACCGGATTGGAAATTGTCATCAACTTTTTGCTGCGCACGTGGGTCAACTTTTGACCACGATGGAAGTGACCAGAGGCGAGGCGCACAAATGCTACGCGATCACGGTGCTTTGGATCCATGTTCGCTTGAACCTTGAAAACAAAACCCGCAACCTTCTTTTCCTCAGGTCCGATGTTGCGCGGCTGGGCTGTTTGAATCTGTGGCTCTGGGCCATAGTTGGCGATGCCTTCCATAAGCTCTTTTACACCGAATGAATTAATAGCAGACCCAAACCAGATAGGGGTTAGGGACCCTTCGGCCATGGCTTCTTTGTCCATGGGGGGCAACAATTCACGTGCCATTTCCAGTTCTTCACGTAACTGTGCCAGCTGGGCGGCTGGTACGTGTTGTTCTAGCAATGGGTCATCCAGGCCATTGATCTCAATAGATTCAGAAACCTTGTTGCGGTCGGCGCGGTCCATCAATTCAAGGCGGTCACGAAGGATGTCATAGCAGCCGATAAAATCGCGGCCCACGCCGATGGGCCAACTGGCTGGCGTTACATCTATGGCAAGGTTTTCTTGGATCTCGTCAATGATTTCGAAAACATCGCGGCTTTCGCGGTCCATTTTGTTACAGAATGTTAGGATAGGCAGGTCGCGCATTCGGCAAACTTCAAAAAGCTTTTGTGTTTGTGACTCAACGCCTTTTGCACCGTCGATAACCATAACCGCTGCATCAACAGCTGTAAGTGTGCGGTATGTATCCTCAGAGAAGTCGGAGTGACCGGGGGTGTCAACAAGGTTGAACCGGAACTCTCTGAAATCAAATGACATTGCGGATGCTGATACTGAAATTCCGCGATCTTTTTCCATCGCCATAAAGTCAGAACGCGTCCGGCGCGATTCACCTTTGGCCCTTACCTGGCCCGCCATTTGGATTGCACCACCAAACAACAAGAACTTCTCTGTGAGAGTCGTCTTTCCAGCATCCGGATGCGAAATGATCGCAAAAGTACGGCGGCGCGCGATTTCAGGCGGCAAGGCGGGGAGGTTTGAGGCGTTATCCAACATATTAGCCCCTATAGATTGAGGGGTCTGGTCGCGCAAGCGGTGCGAGTCAGGATAGTTTTGTCAGCGTGCTGAAGCGCGGCGCAAAATGGCGGCAGCATCCGGGCGATTCAGTAGACCTTCTTGAACGTCCAAACCTGCATGCGGTCTGTCCGAGTGGCCAGGGATGACATCACCCATGTCTTTAGCGATATGTGCTGGCAACACGGGTTTAGTGCGCGTGTCTGTCAACATGGACTCTGCTGCAATACCTTCAGCGTAGATGATTTCATGGCCGTCAAAGAGCAACTGAAAGTATTCGACTTATCCACCAGTTTGAGTGAATACGGTGTCATCATTTAAGAGATAGCGCACTTTGACCAATAACTCGGCACGGCCTGCACCCAACTCATCCGAGCGTTGATAGATGAAAAGGCGGTGATCAGGACTGATGATAAGGTCGTTGTCGTTGTTAAGTGTACCGGCCTTGATGCAAATCAGGGCAAATTCGGCCACGGCCCGAACAGTGTTCTGTCCGATCCATTGTACTTTTTGCGGCCCGTCATCGCGGGTTAAAACGCGGTCGCCAACATTGAGCTCTTCAAAACGGCGTTGTTCGCCATAGGCAAGCGTAATGTGAGTTCCACGTGAAAAACTCACGCAGGCAACTTGGGCGAATGTGTGTGCGGGTGTCTTTGTATTGATCCCGACAAGACTATAGCTTGTGTGAGCTGCAAGTGGGGACAAAGGGAGTAAATAAATCTCGTTTATATCGCCTTCGTCGTCGACTTCGACCAAAATTAAGGCGTCTGTTATTTGTCCGTCAGGTGACATAAAGGTCAATGCGCTGTCCAAGTGCAAAGCAGAGCCAACGGCCCCAATTTTGGTGCCCTCCGCTACAGTGAATTTGATTTCTGAAACCGCATGAAGGGCCAATCGAACAGGCTCGATCGATTTGCCTAATTCGTAAACATCATCCAGCATTAATTCTGCAGCAAAAGACAAAGGTTCATCCAAGTTTGCGCCGTCAATTACCAAAAAATCGGTACTTTTATAGGCGGGCTAGGTTTGCGCTGGAGCAAGTGTGGATGATTCTGGCTGAGGCATTGTGGACCATTCAGGATGAGACGATGATAGTGGGCTAAACTATGACTGTGGCGGTATCAGGTCAATTGCAGTTCTTTTGCTAGCGCTTAGAGGACTGACGGTGTTAGTGCTATATCAAATTGAAAAAGGGACGGATCATGGATTTAGGAATTTCGGGTAAACGGGCACTGGTCTGTGCATCATCAAAAGGTTTGGGTTTGGGCTGTGCGCAGCAGCTTGCTGCGGCTGGCGTAAACCTTGTGATGAACGCACGTGGTTTAGAAGCATTGGAAGCCTCAGCAGCTGCTATTCGTGCTGAATACGGTGTGGAAGTTGTAACTGTTGCCACCGACGTTACTACGCCTGAAGGTCAAGAAGCGGTTCTTGCCTCTGCGCAAGGTGTTGATATTCTTGTCACAAACGCAGGTGGGCCACCTCCTGGTATGTGGTCTGATTGGACTCGTGATGATTTCATCAAAGCCATTGATGCCAATATGCTGACACCGATCACGTTG
>JABGTH010000168.1 GCA_018647275.1 Paracoccaceae bacterium | reverse complement strand
CCAAATTCCATTGCGACGCAAACTTCGTGGATCAAATCGCCAGCCGCCGGGCCGATAATGTGGGCCCCAAGGATGCGATCGGAATCTTTGTCCGCCAGGATTTTCACGAAACCTTCGCCTGCAAATACAGCCTTCGCACGGCCATTGCCCATAAAGCTGAACTTGCCTACTTTGTAGCTACGGCCTTGTTCTTTCAATGTTTCCTCGGTCTCACCAACGTTGGCGACTTCTGGATGTGTATAGATCACGCCTGGGATGACGCCATAGTTCACGTGGCCATGTTTGCCTGCGATTTGTTCAGCGGCGGCAAGGCCTTCATCTTCGGCTTTGTGCGCCAGCATTGGTCCGTCGATCACATCGCCAATAGCGTAAATGCCTGGTACGTTGGTCTGCCAATCGGTTCCAACTTTGATCTGACCGCGTGGGGACATTTCGATCTCTAAGGTGTCTAGACCAAGGCCATTTGTGAAGGGCTTGCGCCCAGTTGCGACTAAAACTGTATCGGCTTCGATGACGTGTTCGCTGTCATCTTTGCGCAATTTATAGTGCACTTTGGCTTTGGTTTTGTTGGCTTCGGTCTTTTGTACTGCAGCGCCCATGATGAATTTAAGACCCTGTTTTGTGAGTAATTTTTGGAATGAACGCTGTACTTCGGCATCCATTCCGGGCGTGATTGCGTCCAAGAATTCAACAACGGTGACCTCAGAGCCAAGGCGCGCATAAACGCTGCCAAGTTCTAGACCAATGACGCCTGCACCGATGACGACCATTTTCTTGGGGATTTTGCCAAGTTCTAGTGCGCCCGTTGAGGTTACAACGACCTTTTCATCGACTTCAACACCCGGCAAGGATGCTGGTTCTGAACCGGAGGCTATGATGATATTTTTGGTTTCAAAGACCTCATCGCCGACTTGAACTTTGCCAGCTGTGGGGATGGTTGCCCACCCTTTGATCACGTCAATTTTATTCTTTTTCATAAGAAATTCAACGCCTTTGGTATTTTGACCAATGGTGTCATCCTTATAGGAAAGCATCTGCTTCCAGTCGACAGACGGGCTTTTGCCTTTGAGACCCATGGCCCCGAAATTGTGCTCTGCCTCGTGCAGCATGTGTGAGGCATGCAGCAGCGCCTTGGACGGGATGCAGCCTACGTTGAGGCAGGTACCACCAAGGGTATCGCGGCCTTCAACGATTGCAGTTTTGAGGCCCAATTGAGCGCAGCGGATGGCCGAAACATAGCCGCCAGGGCCTGCGCCGATGATGATTACGTCATAGTTTGCCATTGGGTTGATCCTTTGATTTTGGAACGTCGGTATAACGTCGGTATTGTATCTGTACTGCGTCGGTGCGTGGTCGGTTATTGCGGGTCGGGGTATTTGGGACTTTGCCTCCGCTGCTGTGCAGCTTCCCCAGAATTTTTTCGGTAAGGTGAATTAGACAAGAGCGGCGATCAGCATGAGTGTTGTTGGGACGAAACCTGCAAACCAAATAAGGCTCCGCCACGGGGTCCAGCCAAAAGCGTAGGCAGGGATGTAGGCGATGCGTGCGATCAGATAGATGATGGCCAGCGTAACGGTGAAGGTGGTTGATTGGCCCGAGATGGTGATCACAGTACAGGCGATGGTGAATAGGATTAGCCCCTCGAAGTGGTTGCTCATCGCGCGTTTCAGGCGGCCAGTGCGGATCGACATTTGTTCTTCGATTGGTTTGCTTAATCTGGCGGGGTCACGCGGGGACATGGTTTTGGCGACCCCAAGTTCGATGTTGGCAGGGATCGCCATCAGTGCGAATTGGATCACTTGTAAAAGGCCTGCGAGCGTGAGGACTGTGAGTTCGGTGGTCATCCCTTTAATCCAATTCAGGCTTACAATTTTTTAACGGCTATTCCAAATAGCGAGGCGGGGTGAACCCCGCCTCCACTTTTTACAGGTCCATCAACAGACGGCGTGGATCCTCAAGCGCTTCTTTCACACGGACCAAGAACGTCACAGCGCCTTTGCCGTCTACGATGCGGTGATCGTAGGATAGGGCGAGGTACATCATTGGACGGATTACAACCTGACCGTTGATCGCCATTGGGCGGTCTTGGATTTTGTGCATGCCAAGGATGCCTGACTGTGGTGGGTTCAGGATAGGCGAGGACATGAGAGAGCCGTAGACGCCGCCGTTGGAGATCGTGAACGTGCCACCTTGCATTTCTGCCATGGACAGTTTGCCGTCACGGGCGCGTGCCCCTTTTTCAGCGATTGCTTTCTCAATCCCTGCGAAGGACATTGAATCCGCGTCGCGGATCACCGGAACAACCAAACCTGTTGGTGTCCCTGCAGCGATGCCCATGTGGACGAAGTTTTTGTAAACCACATCGGTACCGTCGATTTCGGCGTTCACTTCAGGTACTTCGTTCAAGGCGTGCACGCAGGCCTTTGTGAAGAAGGACATGAAGCCCAATTTGACACCGTGCTTTTTAAGGAACAGGTCTTTGTATTCATTGCGCAGTGCCATCACCTCGGTCATGTCGACCTCGTTGTAGGTGGTCAGCATTGCGGCGGTGTTTTGGCTTTCTTTCAAGCGGCGCGCGATTGTTTGGCGCAAGCGCGTCATCTTCACGCGTTCTTCGCGTGGTGCATCGTCAGAGGACACAGGACCGCGTGGTGCGGCAGCTGCGGGTGCAGGCGTGTTGGCAGAGGCGACTGCGCGTGCAACGTCGTCTTTCATGACGCGGCCATCGCGGCCTGTTGCCGTGACCTGATCGCGGGACACGCCAGCGGCAGCCATTGCTTTTTTCGCAGATGGGGCGTCTTCAACGTCTTTACCGGCAGGGGCTGAGGTGGCAACTGCTACGGCGGGGGCCGCAGCGATCACTGTGCCAGAGGCTGAGATGACAGCCAGTTTGGCGGATGCATCAACGGTGCTGCCTTCAGGTGCTGTGATTTCTGCCAGAACGCCAGCGGCTGGGGATGGGACTTCGACGCTGACTTTGTCAGTTTCGAGTTCACACAGCATTTCGTCTTGGGCCACGGTATCGCCCACGGCTTTGAACCATGTGCTGACGGTGGCTTCTGTTACGGATTCACCGAGCGTTGGCACCATAACGTCAACGCTGTCTGATGAGGGGGCGTCCGCCGCAGCAGGTGCTGGTTTTGCAGCCGAAGCGGTAGCTTCGCCGGCTGTACCGATGGTGGCGAGTAGGGCATCGACGCCAACGGTTTCACCTTCTGGCGCAACGATTTCACCCATTGTACCGGCAACTGGGCTGGGTACTTCTACCGTTACTTTGTCGGTTTCAAGCTCACACAGCATTTCGTCGACTGCGACCGCATCGCCCGGTTTTTTGAACCAAGTTGCAACAGTTGCTTCGGTGACGCTTTCGCCAAGGGTAGGTACACGAACTTCGGTTGTCATGGATCAGTTTCCTTCGATGGTCAGCGCGTCGTTCACGAGGGCTGCTTGTTGTTTTTTGTGTGTGGAGGCAAGGCCAGTTGCAGGTGACGCCGATGCTGTGCGTCCTACGAATTTTGGCCGTGGGTGTTTGGCGTCGATCTTTCCAAGGACCCATTCGATGTTGGGTTCAATGAAGGTCCATGCGCCTTGGTTTTTCGGTTCTTCCTGACACCAGACAACTTCTGCGTTTTTGAAGCGTTCAAGTTCTTGAACCGCAGATTGCGCCGGGAATGGATAGAATTGTTCAACGCGCAGGAGGTAGATGTCGTCGATCCCACGTGCGTCGCGTTCTTCGAGCAGGTCAAAGTAAACTTTGCCCGAACACATAACGACCCGTTTGATTTTGTCGTCTTTAACCAGCGTCGTGTCCGAGTTTCCTTTTTGCGCATCGTCCCACATGAGACGGTGGAAAGAAGAACCTGTTGTGAAGTCTTCGGCGTTGGAAACTGCCATCTTGTGACGCAGCAATGACTTTGGCGTCATTAGGACCAGTGGCTTGCGGAAATCGCGGTGTAGCTGGCGGCGCAAGATGTGGAAGTAGTTCGCTGGTGTCGTACAGTTGGCGACGATCCAGTTGTCCTGACCACACATCTGCAAGAAGCGTTCTAGGCGGGCAGAAGAGTGCTCTGGTCCTTGGCCTTCAAAGCCGTGGGGCAGAAGCATCACAAGGCCAGACATCCGCAACCATTTGCTTTCGCCTGAGCTGATGAATTGGTCGAACATGATTTGCGCGCCATTGGCGAAATCGCCGAACTGTGCTTCCCAAAGGGTTAGCGCGTTTGGTTCTGCCAAGGAGTAGCCGTATTCAAATCCAAGCACTGCGTATTCAGACAGCATTGAGTCGATTACTTCATACTGTGCTTGACCCGCGCGTACGCTGTTTAGTGGATAGAACCGTTCTTCGGTGTCTTGGTTCACAAGGCCGGAGTGGCGTTGGCTGAATGTGCCGCGTGTGCTATCCTGACCGGATAGGCGTACAGGATAACCTTCAGTCAATAGCGAACCGAATGCGAGGGCTTCGCCGGTGGCCCAGTCGAACCCTGAACCGGATTCAAACATCTTGGCTTTGGAGTCCAGAAGACGACCAACGGTTTTGTGGACAGGGAACCCGTCTGGCGCTGTGCTGAGTGCTGTGCCGATTTCAGCCATAGTTTCTGGCTTAATCGCAGTGTCGCCGCGCACATAATCGTCTTTGTTGCGATCAAGGTGCGACCACTTGCCGTCCAGCCAGTCAGCTTTGTTCGGTTTGTAATCTTTGCCCGCTTCGAATTCCGTGTTCATCTTGGACTGGAACGCAGCTTTCATGTCTTCGATCTCGCCCTCAGGGATCAGACCGTCGCGCACAAGGCGTTCTGTGTAGAGAGACAAGGATGTCTTTTGGGTTTTGATTTTCTTGTACATCATCGGGTTGGTGAACATGGGCTCGTCGCCCTCGTTGTGACCAAAACGACGGTAGCAGAAGATATCGATCACCACGTCTTTGTGGAACTTCTGGCGGAACTCTGTCGCCACCTTTGCCGCGTGTACAACCGCTTCGGGGTCGTCACCGTTGACGTGGAAAATCGGAGCCTCAACGACAAGCGCGTTGTCGGTTGGGTATGGAGAAGATCGTGAGAAGTGTGGCGCAGTGGTGAAACCGATTTGGTTGTTCACCACGATGTGCATTGTGCCGCCTGCTTTGTGACCGCGAAGGCCGGAAAGGGCGAAACATTCTGCCACAACACCTTGGCCTGCGAATGCCGCATCGCCGTGAAGCAGGATTGGCATAACGCTGGTGCGTTCGCTGTCGTTGTACTGGTCTTGCTTTGCGCGAACCTTGCCGATGACAACGGGGTTTACCGCCTCAAGGTGGCTTGGGTTGGCAGTCAATGACAAGTGAACTGTGTTGTTGTCAAACTCGCGATCAGAAGACGCGCCAAGGTGATATTTCACATCGCCTGAGCCATCAACGTCTTCAGGCTTGAACGATCCCCCTTGGAACTCGTTAAAGATCGCGCGGTATGGCTTTTGCATGACGTTGGCCAATACAGATAGACGACCACGGTGTGGCATGCCGATCACGATGTCTTTGACACCCAATGAACCGCCACGTTTGATGATCTGTTCCATCGCTGGGATCAGGCTTTCGCCACCATCAAGGCCAAAGCGTTTGGTGCCCATGTATTTGACGTGCAGGAATTTCTCAAAACCCTCAGCTTCAACCATCTTGTTAAGGATCGCTTTGCGACCTTCACGGCTGAATTGGACTTCTTTGCCTAAACCTTCGATCCGCTCCTT
>JABGTH010000131.1 GCA_018647275.1 Paracoccaceae bacterium | reverse complement strand
TTCAACGCGGCAACAACTTCATGCACATAGTCGTCCGCATCCGAGATGATGGATGCCACAACAACCTGACGAGGGGCCAACCAGAACGGTAACTTGCCTGCGTGTTCTTCGATCAAGATGCCGATAAAGCGTTCGAACGATCCCAGTGTTGCGCGGTGCAACATGAATGGCTGGTGTTTGTTACCGTCTTGGCCAACGTATGACGCATCGAGGCGTTCTGGCATGTTGCTGTCGACCTGCAATGTACCACACTGCCAGTCACGTCCGATCGCATCGGTCAACACGAACTCAAGTTTGGGTCCGTAAAAAGCACCTTCGCCTTCTTGGATATCGTACTCGTAACCGGCCGCTTTACACGCGTTACCCAGTGCTGTTTCCAGCTGGTCCCAGATTGCATCAGAACCAATCCGCTTTTCAGGGCGGGTGGACAATTTGATGGCCCAGTTAGTGAAGCCCAATTCGGCATAGATTTCAGACAGGAATTCAATAAAGATCTTTGTCTCGGTTTCGATTTGCTCTTCAGTACAGAAAATATGCCCGTCATCTTGGGTGAACCCACGAACGCGCATGATACCATGCAGGGCACCTGATGGTTCATAGCGGTTGCACGATCCAAATTCAGCCATGCGGAGAGGCAAGTCACGATAGGATTTCATACCTTGGTTGAAGACCTGAACGTGGCATGGGCAGTTCATTGGTTTCAGCGCGTTGACTGTTTTTTCACGTGCATGATCCTCGTCCACCTCAACGATGAACATGTTCTCTTGGTAGCTTTCCCAGTGGCCTGACTTTTCCCACAGCTGACGGTTCACAACTTGTGGCGTGTTCACCTCAACATAGCCACCTGCGCGCTGACGGCGGCGCATATAGTCTTGCAACTCTGTATAGATGCGCCAGCCGTTCGGGTGCCAAAACACTTGGCCCGGGGCTTCTTCTTGCATGTGGAACAGGTCCATTTCGCGGCCCAACTTGCGGTGGTCGCGTTTAGCGGCTTCTTCCAGCATGTTCAGGTGCGCTTTGAGCTTTTCCTTGCCAGTGAAGGCCACGCCGTAGATGCGTTGCAGCATTTCGCGGTCGCTATCACCGCGCCAGTATGCACCAGCAATGGACATCAGTTTGAAACCATCACCGGGCACTTGACCAGTGTGTTGTAAGTGTGGACCACGGCACAGGTCCTGCCATTCGCCATGCCAATACATGCGCAGCGGTTCATCCCCTGGGATGCCCTCAATCAGTTCAATCTTATACGGCTCACTGCGATCCTCGTAGTATTTGACCGCAACATCGCGCTCCCATACTTCGGTGCGCACGGCGTCGCGTTTGTTGATAATCTCCTTCATCTTTTTTTCGATGGAGATCAGGTCTTCGGGAGTGAATGACTCTTTGCGATCAAAGTCATAGTACCAACCGTTTTTGATCACAGGACCGATGGTCACTTTGGTATCGGGCCAAATCTCTTGCACAGCGCGGGCCATGATGTGGGCCAGATCGTGGCGTACCAGTTCATTGGCTTGCTCTTCGTCTTGCATGGTATGCAGAGCGATGGTGGCGTTCTCATTGATTGGCCATTGCAGGTCCCAATGTTCACCGTTCACGGTTGCGCTGATCGCCTTTTTGGCGAGGGATTTTGATATGCTTTCGGCAACTGCTGCTGCTGTGACGCCAACGTCATATTCGCGTGCATTGCCGTCGGGAAAGGTAAGGGAGACTGATGCCATTTGGGCACTCCTCGTCAGTTTGGCGCCTACGAAACGCCCGGTTGCGGGTGAAAAGGTTCCTCGCCCTTTTGCCTAAAGCGTCGGGAGGGGTCAAGGCCGAGGGGATGGTCAGATAAGACTGCGTGTTTGCGGGTCACATTTTGGATTGCGTCAGGCCGTCTGCGTGTCGCATTATTCACCGGAATTCAGGGGGGCAGTCATGTCAGAACCACATTACTTAAACACAGCGCAGGGCCGCCGCATCGGATATCGCCGTTCAGAAGGGGCTGGCCCTTGGCTTGTCTTCTTGGGTGGTTTGAAATCTGACATGGAAGGCACGAAAGCGATTCATCTCGAGGAGTGGGCTCGTTCGCGAGGACAAGCGTTCTTGCGGTTCGATTACTCTGGCCATGGCATCAGTTCCGGCACCTTTGAAACGGGATGCATAGGTGATTGGGCTGAGGATACCTTTGCTGCGATCGATACGTTGACCGAAGGCAAGGTGGTTTTGGTAGGCTCCAGTATGGGGGGGTGGCAATCACTGTTGTTTGCGCGTGACCACACCGACCGTATGGCCGGATTGGTGACGATTGCAGCGGCACCAGATTTTACAGAGGACGGGTATTGGAAATCGTTTAGCGATTCACAGAAGACTGCACTCGAAGCAGATGGGCAGATCGAGTTACCATCTGATTATATGGAACCTTACATTATAAGTAAAAAATTGATCGAGGATGGGCGCAACCAGTTGGTTCTGCGTAGCCCGTTAGATTTACCGTTTCCTGTGCGCATGCTTCAGGGTACCGCTGATACCGCGGTTAGCACGGATTGTGCGGTAAAGTTGCAAGAACACGCAAGCAGCCCAGACATGCGCCTGACGTTGATCAAAGATGCAGACCACCGGTTCTCAGATGGACCATGCTTGGGGATGATCGAACGTGCAGTGCTTGAAGTTATGGGAGACGCAGAATGAGGACGCTTGGCAAGTTCATCGGGCGCACCTTGCTTGTCCTGATCGTGGTGGGAATCACAATGTGGTTTTTGGGACCCTACGAAGATACCTCGTTTGAAACCACTTTTGACGAAAGTCTGTTGGACGATGGCGTAGATGCATATTTAAAAAGCCAAGAAATTCCGATCCTAAACATACGTGAAAACAGTGAAAAGCGCGTGATTTGGGCAGGTGATGAGGAAGCAAAGACGCCACTATCAGTGGTCTATCTACATGGTTTTTCTGCAAGCTCTCAAGAAATTCGTCCGGTGCCCGATGATGTTGCTTCGGCACTTGGTGCCAACCTTCTTTATACCCGCTTTCAGGGGCACGGACGCGACAGTGGCGCCATGGCAGACGGCACCGTTACGGGGTGGATGGCTGATGCAGTTGAGGCATTAGCTGTCGCGCGCCGCATTGGCGATAAGGTTTTGATCTTGTCAACTTCAACAGGTGGGACACTGACGGCCTTGGCATTGCATAAGCCTGAATTGCAAAAAGACATTGTGGGCGTTGTTTTCGTCTCGCCCAATTTTGGTGTTAATAACCCTGCCGCTCCAATGCTAACTTTGCCTGCCGCGCGGTATTGGTTGCCCTTACTGGTTTGGAAAACACGCTCCTTTGAGCCACTCAACGACACTCAAACGCTTCACTGGACCACAACTTATCCAAGCACGGCGGTATTCCCAATGGCCGCGTCAGTCAAAGCTGCAATTGCTTTGGATTATTCTGATGTAAAAATCCCAGCGTTGTTCCACTATGCTGAAGGGGATAAAGTTGTACGCTCGGAAGTAACACAACGTATCGCTGCTCAGTGGGGAGGTGATGTAACGACCGTGAGGCCAGAATTGGGTGCAGGGGATGATCCATCCCAGCACGTTATTGCAGGCGATATAATTTCCCCGGGTCAAACGGCGCGCAGCGTTGTGGCGATCCTTGAGTGGTATGGACAGTTACGATGATGCAACAACGCGTTAGCTTGATTACTTTGGGCGTAAAAAATATGACCCAATCGGCCGCCTTTTACGAGGCGTTGGGATGGGCACGTGTTGATAGCTCTGATGGTGTTATTGCATTCGATCTCATTGGGCAAACCTTGGGGTTGTATTCATTGGATGCTTTGGCCAGAGACTTGGGGGTGCCTTTAGAGACATTGGGTGCCGGTCGTATGACGCTTGGATACAATGTTGTAGAGAAAGCTGAAGTTGCTGCAATCATAACGAAAGCCGAAGCTTCGGGTGGTGCAGTCCTCAAGCCCGCGCAGGACGTTTTCTGGGGCGGACATCATGGGTACATTGCAGACCCAGAGGGCCATATTTGGGAAATTGCACATAATCCGTTTAGCTCGTTGGGGCCTAACGGTGAATTTCAATGGAACGGTGCCGCCTAATGCGCCAGCCGCGCAGTATGTGGAGCTTAGAAACCTTTGGTCGGCAACGACTCTCTAAACACTTTTACATGCGCGACTTTATGTATTCAGAGATTAACGGCTTTTATGGCGTGCCGAATGTACCGACGCAGCCCGACCTTATTTTGGAAAACGGCCGGCAATTTTGCACCCAACTTTTGGATCCGTTGGAGGAAACATTTGGGCGAATTGCGCTTCGCTCCGGCTATCGATCACCCGAACTGAATGCCTACGGAAACAAGCATAATCTAAATTGTGCGCGCAATGACAATCCTATTGAATGCCACATCTGGGATTTGAATGCCGGAGATCAGGCGGTTGCTGGAGCCACCATTGTGGTGCCGTGGTTCGCGGATCAATATGAACTGGGGCGTGATTGGCAGGATTTAGCATGGTGGGTTCACGACCATCTTCCTTATTCTGAAATGTGGTTCTTCCCCAAGCTCGCGGCATTCAATTTGGCTTGGCGTCCGGCACCGCGGCGCATGATCTCAAGTTACATTGCACCGCGTGGCATACTGTTTCGTTCAGGGGAAGAGCCCAGTGAAACATTTGTTCAACGCCGTCAGAGATACGAAGATTTTCCTGTCTTTCGGGGAATAGTCTTTCCGTGAACTGAAATGCACTGCAACCTATAGGTATTGGCATAAAACGTAACCACTACTTTGGCGGGAATTACTTAAGCTGGAATCCCACCATATATTCATCTGGGGGGGGGGATTGATAAATGAAACGATTCTTAACAGTGGTAAAGCTGGCACTATCTGTGCGCTACGCGTGCTTTCGCACAAAATTGTGGCGGAAATTATGTGGTTAAACGCGGAGAAAGCCTGTCTTTGATCGCAGGTCGACAATACAAAGACGTAGGTAAATAGACAGCTATCCATTCGGCAAAACTCAGTTTGATTGATGAAGTCCAAACGCATTACGTGCTGGCATGAAATTGCGTTTGCGCTGCATTGACCGTTTTCTCGTTGGACTTGAGGGCAGTACACCAGTTGCGGTTAGATCTAAACTAGCGACAGCACCCGCACTGCGTGCAGCACCAAGCGGGCGAAAGTTAGAACAAACTTTGAATGTTGTGACGGGCAGCGACTTTGCTCTCTTCGTGCACCCTGGCTTGGACAACGATGGTCTTGTGACCGAAATTGTTGTGCATTCGATGAAGGCTTCCACTACAGCCGACAATTATAAACTGCACCGGGTTAATGATTGGGCTTCGCACCTTGGTCCTCTGCTCAGTAACGCCATGATGGATATTGGGTTCCCTTGGAGTTTATCTGATTGTTCAAAACCCGTTTCTATCCAGGGATTCACGTAGTGATTTCAAAACTTCGCTGGCGCGTGACAACGCATCTATACCTTTTCAACGCGGGTCTCGCGGCGTTGAAAAAATCCGATCGGTACAATGAAATTGTAAGCCGTTAGATCAATCATTTTTGGAATCGATTAAAAGGCTAAAATTTACAATCGCCCGCTTGCTCATTTTGGGCAGGCAGGCCATTGTGCCCTAATGTTCCAAAGTTGTTGGGCGGACGCGTAGAGAAATGCATTTTCTGATTGATAATGTGGCAGGCAAAAATGGCTGAACCGTTGGTTTTTTTGCCAGGGATGATGTGCGATGCACGCTTATTTGGGCCACAAATTGCGGAATTGTCTGCGGACACATGTGTTACTGTTGCACCGATTACCAAAGGTGAGCGGGTTGAAGAAATAGCATCGAATCTTCTCGATCAACTTCCAGCGCGCTTTGCCCTTGCTGGTCTCAGTATGGGCGGAATCATTGCGATGGAGATACTCCGCAGGGCCCCTGACCGTATTACCCGAATTGCTTTGATGGGGACCAATCCCCTTGCTGAAACACCACCCGCGGCAGCAGAACGTGAACCGCAGATCGTTGGTGTGCGTACTGGCCGCCTTGAGCAGGTGATGCGCACGAAATTAGAGACAAAGCATTTTGCACCGGGTCCGCAGCGCAATGATGTTTGCGAGTTGGTCATCGACATGGCGATGACCCTTGGCGTAGAAACTTTTGTGCGCCAGTCACGTGCACTACAACGGAGGCGTGACCAACAGGGCACGTTGCAAAAATGCAAAGTTCCAACGCTGGTTCTATGTGGGGCGCACGACCAGATTTGTCCAGTTAAACGGCATACCTTCATGGCAGAACTTATCCCGTTCGCTGAACTTGTCGTCCTTGAAAACGCTGGCCATTTTATGACGCTTGATAATCCCGCTGCAACAACAGCTGCGATACGCAAATGGTTGAAGCAGCCGTTGGTTTTACGTTAATCAACGGTCTAAAATCCAAGTCGGTCGCGCATGCTGTACCAAGTCATTGCAAGGCTTAGCAGCGGAGTGCGTAGCGATGCACCACCCGGAAACGGATATGTTGGGATGCGTGACATCGTATTAAAGCCATCTGTTTGGCCTGCGATTGCCATAGCCATCAGTTGTCCCGCATGCGTTGCGGTTCCGACGCCGTGCCCTGAATATCCCGATGCACTTAATACATTTGGCGCTAGTCGCGTGAGGTATGGCAGGCGTTTCATCGTGATTGCAAGGGTGCCACCCCATGCGTAGTCGATGCGAACATCACGTAAATGTGGAAATATCTCAGTCATCGGTTTGCGGACTTTGGCTGCTAGGTCTTTTGGGAATTTGTAGCCATAACTTTCGCCGCCACCAAACAGCAGACGGCCATCGTGGCTAAGTCGGAAATAATTTACCACAAATCGTCCATCAGCTATTGCGACGTTTTCGGTCAGAACCCGTTTTGCATCACCCCCAAGCGGCTCAGTTGCAGCGATGAAATTGTTAATGGGCATAACACGGGCCGCGACTTCGGGCGCAAGGCCGCCAAGATAGCCATTGGCAGCAAGTATGATGTGATTTGACGTAATTTTAACGTTTGACGTGGTAACTGTACAAGGCGAGCCATAATCAATGGTTTGGGCGCGCGTGCCCTCATAGATGCGCACACCGGCAGCGATGGCCGCCTTAGCCAGGCCAATCGCGAGGCGCAAGGGGTGCAAATGGGCTGCGTCACGGTCCATAAGGCCGCCCACATAGTCAGGTGATGGGCAAAGTGTGTGCATTGCGGCTGCGTC